>CAMJLI010000041.1 GCA_946406585.1 uncultured Prevotellaceae bacterium
AAGAGCCTTCATGCTTATCAACACGGTGAACAAACGTGCAAACGACGTGACGACGACAGCCCGTGCAGACACATTGAAGATGGGCGACTACATCACATCCAAAGCATCCATGGAAGAACTGCTGATGGAAGAGCGTCAGCGCGAATTCATGTTTGAAGGCAAACGATGGTTTGACTTAGTACGCATGGCACGACGCGACGGAAACAACACCCGCCTCGTCTCATTGGCATCCCGCAAGTACATCGAGAATGTCAATGCCATCAAGATCAAGTTGGCTGACCCCAACATCATCTACTTCCCCTACGCGAAAAGTGAAATGAAAGTTAATCCACTCCTCGTTCAGAACCCCGCTTTCGGCAATGAAGAGGACAACGAATTGACGAAATAATCCATCACCTCATAACAACTTCAAACCATGAAGATGAAAAAGATACATATATTACTTGCAGCACTTGCGTTTTTCGGCGTAGTTTCATGTGTGGACAACGATGACGACATCCCCATGAACTATTACCAATCGAAAAAAGTCACCGCTGCCGGTTTCTTGGAGGACCACCAAGAACAATTCAGCGAATTCATCGCCATTCTCAAGAAGACGCCCTATTTCTCCATGCTATCTACCTATGGTGAGTTCACCCTCTTTGCACCCAACAACGAGGCCATAGGACGCTACTTGCAGAAATCCGGGTTTGGTCAAGTAGATAACATCCCTACGGAAACCTGCGACACATTGGCACGCACACATATTATCAAGAAAGGTGCATTCTTCACGACAGACATTGGCGAAGGAGCATTGCCTGAACTGAACATGGACGACGCATACATTGTCTTGTCCAGCGACTCCGATGTCACCAACCACAATGCGTTGGTATATTACATCAATAAGAATTCGCGCATGTTGGAGTATAACGACTCCGTGACCAATGGTGTGGTGCATGTGATAAACAACGTCATTTCTTCGAGCAGTCTTCTCTTGCCCGACAAAATAGAAGAAGACCCCTCACTCACGCTGTTCTCACAAGCCCTGCAATTGACAGGCATGGCAGACTCCCTGACAAAGTACATGGATGAGACTTACTCTTGCAGCGAGGACTCTGTGCATGAAGGAGTCATGGTGCGATGCACTTCAGGTTCGGCACTCTACACCCGTTCGTTCTGGCCGGAGAAGAGATATTTCAAATACACGGCCTTCGTCGAGCCGGACTCTGTCTATCACGCCAAGGGCATCAACAACCTGGACGACTTGAAGGCATACGCCAAGAAGGTCTATGATGAGACATATCCCGAAGATGCCGGCTTGTATGATGACGACCCCAAACACCGCAAGAACCCACTCAACAGATTTGTGAGTTACCACCTTCTCCCCCGAGTTGGACAGTACAACAGTTGGGTGATGTCAGGAGACTTGCGTGAGCACTGCTGGTACACCTCACTCACCGACCCCGAGGAGTTCTACGAGACCATGTGCCCCGGCACGATGATGCGCTTTGCCGGTCCTCCAGCAGGTCTGTTCATCAACCGCAAAGGTCTGCAGAACAGGTTCACTGTAAGAGGTGTGAAAGTGCTCTCACCATCGGAATCAGGAACGATCGACCAGAATGCCCTCAATGGTGTCTATCACTACCTTGACGACATTCTCGCCTACACACCAGAAGTGCGCGACGTGGTGCTCAACTGCCGCATCCGCATCGACGCCACTGTACTAAGTCCCGATTTCATGAACTGTAATGGACGAGGCCGTTATGGCGAAGACATCCTGACAGGATTCAAGAACCAATATATCACAGACTGGAAAGTAAGTGATGAGACATACGTAGGCGTGCACAGCGATGTGGGCTATTGGAACTCCTATCAAGCCAACGCAGTTTGTATCAGTGGCGTGTTCGATGTTGCATTCAAATTGCTTCCCGTTCCCTCGGGAACATACGAAATAAGATTGGGTTATACGGTAGGCGAAGAGCGCGGTGTTGTGCAAGTTTACCTCAACAACGAGCCATGCGGCATACCAGTAGATCTGCGTGTTTATGGTCCAGACCCAAATATCGGTTGGGTGGAAGACACTGACGATGAAGAAGAAAACATTGCCAATGACAAGGCCATGCACAACCGCGGCTACATGAAAGGCATGGACAGTTACAGGCCATGGGATGCAGACAACCCACTTCGTGGCAACAACTGGAACTTGCGCCGAATCCTCACCACACAGTATTTGGATTCCAACAAGACATACTATCTGCGATTCCGTCAGGTACTCGACGATCCAGACCGCTACTGGTCGTTCGACTATATAGAATTATGTCCAAAGAGTGTTTACGGCAGTCCAGAAGGAGAGGACACCCATTAATACACACTTAAAAAATGAAAGCAATGATAAACTACAAACATATCATCCTTGCCCTGGGCGTATCATTCGGACTATGGGGATGTTCCGATTGGGACGACCACTATGATGCATCAACAGTGGTTGGAAGCGACGTGACGCTGTGGCAACAGATAAAGGGCAATCCCCAGTTAAGTGACTTCAGCCAGGTACTGGAACAGACAAAGGTTTTCAGAATGCACAAGAAGACCCCCATCAGTTATGCATCCCTGCTCGACGGTGCACAGTCATTCACTGTCGTCGCACCTGTCAATGGAACGTTTAACAAAGATTCTTTATTGAATTTGGTCCAGACCAACCAAGGCGACTCAATTGTAGAGAAGTATTTCATATTCAATCATCTCTCCCGCACATTGAGATCGGTAACCGCAACCCCACAAAACATGCTCTTGCTCAATGCAAAGCATGTGGAGCTGGGACCCGACGGAATAGAGGGCGTAAAGGTGGCTGTTCCCAACACACATGCAAAAAATGGCGTGTTGCACATCACAGAAAGGCCCCTCCCCTATCGCTACAACCTTTATGAGGCACTCTGCAATCGCCCTGAGTTCTCGGTAATAGGCAATAATTTGAGACAATATGAAGAGGACATCTTCGATGCAGACCATTCTGTTTCAAGTGGAATCATAGAAGGTGTTCCTGTCTATGTGGATTCTGTGGTAATAGAACACAACAGGATGCTTGACAGAATAGGATACATCAACGCAGAAGACTCCACCTACCTGATGGTCGTTCCCACCACAGAAAGTTGGAACAAGATGTGGGATACCGCAAGCAAATACTTTGTTTACGACCAGAAGATGCAGAAGCGTGATTCCATCCAGCAATATTGGACAAATCGTGCGTTGCTTGACAATGCCATCTTCAACATGACTGACCAGAAATCTATCACCGATTCCCTCACATCAGTGCAATATAGCCGTTCCACCCCAGAATACAATGTCTATTACCGTCCTTTCGACAATGGAGGCATCCTGGCAGGAACAGAACCAATAGATTGCAGCAATGGAACACTCTACAAGGCAGCCAACTGGCCTTTCACACTTGAGAACACATTCTTCAAGGAGATTTGGAGTGAAGGCGAATACAACCATCTCATCATAGCTGAGAAAGACTGCTCCTACAACATTCGCAGAATAGCTTCCGACAGCATTTCACGTGGTGGTTACCTTCACATTTTGCCTCGCACGGCGACATCCAACTGGGAGTTGACATATAGGGTGAACAACACGCTTAGCGGCGACTATGACATTTGTGTTGTCGTCCTGCCAAAAACAGTGGAATACTCAGTTGAACCCAACATGCGTCCATGCAAATTCAAAGCCACCATCTACTATGTGGATACACTTGGTGTTGAGCAATCTTTCAATTGCAACAATGTGCAATACAAGACCAACCCCGAATGTGTTGACACTGTGGTTGTAGCTGAGAATTTCCACTTCCCGGCATGTAATTTCGACCAAAACGACATCAAAGTCAGCATCAAGTTGCAATGCTCAATCACTGCTCGCGAGACATCATCCTATGCACGTGAGATGTATCTCGATTGCATCTACCTGAGACCAAGAACTCCTAAATCCGAAGAACAATGAAAAGACATATATTATTTGCACTCCTACTCATTTCATCTTCCCTGTCAGCACAAGACATGAAGAAGGTGACTGGTCAAGTGGTGGACGCTGCTACCGGCAAGCCTCTTGCAGGTGTAATCGTGCAAACGTACGGAGACACCAAATACTCCACCTTGACCGATGAAAACGGACGCTATGAGCTAAATGCACCCATCTATACCCGCTCCATCCTGATGCGAGTTGACGGATACAATATAGAACAAAAGGCCATAAGCAATGATGTTGCAAATGGAAAGCTCTATTCAAATGCATTTCGCCCGAACTACAAGGCTGCCACATCTGCTACCCTGACAGCAGAAGCCAACCATTTCGACAACAGCTCAGAGATAAACATCTCGTCGCACATCAGCAACGAACTGGGTGCCGATGTCAGAAGTGTCAACATAAGTGGCATACCCGGCATAGGCAACAGGATGTTGATAGAAGGCATCAACTCATTGCATGCCAATGCCCAGCCATTGGTGGTGATTGATGGAGTCGTAATGGACATGCAGTACAACCGTAACATGCTGCATGATGGTTACTACAACAATCTTCTGACCAACATCAATGTAAACGACATCGAACGCGTCACAGTGATGAAGAACGGCACGGCACTTTATGGTGCAAAAGCCGCCGATGGTGTCATTCTTATAGAGACGAAGCGCAACAAGAGCATGGCCACCAAGATTGACGTCACAATAAATGGGCGTTATGAGATGCTTCCCAAGCTCCCGGACATGATGAATGCCGACGACTATCGTCTTTACACCACAGAGTTGTTGTCTGGCAAGACCAAGACAATAGGTTCGATGAAATACCTGAACAACGATCCCAGCTATTTCTACTACAACCAATACCACAACAACACAGATTGGACCAAGGAAGTCTATGAGAACGCATTCTCACAGAACTATGGCATCAACGTGCAAGGTGGTGACAACGTGGCATCCTACAACCTCTCCGTTGGTTATGCTTTGGGCAACAGCACATTGAAGAAAAACGACTACACACGTTTCAACATGCGCCTCAACACCGACATCGAGGTGTTCCGCGGCTTGAATGTGCGCTTCGACGCATCCTACAGCGATGTGGATAGAAGCCTTACCGATGACAACTCACCAGTGGACCCACTGGAAGGTGTAATCACTTCCACAAGTTTCCTCGGTCTGACCAAGGCACCGTTCCTCTCACCCTACGCTTTCGACATCAATGGCAAAGAAAGCCATTACTTGGCCGAGGCAGACGATTATCTGGAAGGAATGTTCCAAGGCAAGGGAAGATTGGCGAACCCAACCAGCATTTTGAATAATGGCGACGGCACCAACCGCAACTCCTTTGGAAACCGCCTGATCATGTTTGCCATCACTCCAAAATACAGAATAAACAAGCACCTGAACATCAACGAGCATTTTGTCTTGGGTTTGGTAAACACCAATGAAAACTATTACCTTCCCATCATGGGTGTGCCAACATTCACAGTGAAGGGACTTGATGAAGGCACCCGCTTGCAAAACTACGTACAAAGCCAGAGTGCAAGGCAAACCAACATCCAAAGCGACACCTATCTGACTTGGAACAATCGTTACCGTGCCCATAGCATCGACCTGCGTGGAGGTTTCCGTTATATCAGCAGCGACTACAATTTCACATCACAGCGCGGATATAATACGGGTAACGACAAGACTCCAAACATGAACAGTTCACTGCAATTCAAGAAGACCGACGGTGCTGACGACAACACCCGCGAGATCACTTGGTACGGCTTGGCAAATTACAATTTTGCAGAACGCTTTTATGTGAATGCAGGTCTGTCAGCCCACACATCATCCCGCATAGGCGACGATGCCTCCGGAATGAAAGTTGCAGGAGTGGTTTGGGGCTTGTTCCCAAGTATCGAAGGAGCCTGGGTACTCTCAAATGAGAAGTTCCTTTCAGGAGTAAAAGGCATAAACTACCTGCGCTTAAATGCCGGATTCGACATCACAGGCAACGATGACATCGACTATACAGCATCACGTAGTTACTTTGTCTCCAACCTCATGCTCAACAACCAGGTTACAGGATTGTCAATAGGCAATATCGGCAACACGGAATTGAAATGGGAGACAACAAAACGTGCCACTGTAGGTCTTGAAGCCAATCTATTGAACAACAGAGTCAGCTTGAGAGCCAACCTTTACAAGAGTTGGACATCCGACCTGCTTTCATTGCGTCAGTTGGCATGGACCAGCGGACTGAAAGAGAATTGGACCAATGGCGGAAAGCTGGAAAACAGCGGATTTGACGTAAGTCTCAGTGCCAAGGTTCTCGCGTTGAAAAACGTCCAGTGGGAAATAGGAGCCTCTGTAGGCCATTACAAAAATGAATTGACCGCACTGCCCGACAACCGCCCATTCACCACCGACTTTTACGGTGCGCAAGTGTTGACCAAAGTAGGACAGCCTGTCGGTGTATTCTATGGTTGGAAGAGCAACGGTGTCTATGCCACCGCAGGCGAAGCTGAAGCAGACAAGCACTACATCTTGACCGCTACAGGCGACAAGTCGTATTTCAAGGCAGGAGACGTTCGTTTTGCAGACCTCGACAACAATGGTCAGATAGACGACAGAGACAGGTGTATCATTGGAGACCCCAACCCCGACCTGTTTGGAAACATCTTCACCACCTTCTCTTGGAAGAACCTCTCCTTGTCAGCCATCTTCAATTATTCAATGGGCAACGACGTTTACAACTACCAACGCTCCTTGCTCGAGGGCGGCAGTCTGTTCCTCAACCAGACAACAGCCATGAACAAGCGTTGGACAACAGAAGGCCAACAGACCGACATTCCACGTGTATCCTACACTGACCCGATGGGGAACAGCCGTTTCAGCGACAGATGGATAGAAGACGGAAGTTTCTTGCGTCTCAGTTCAGTCACATTAAGCTATTATATCCCAGTCATCAGCACTTATTTGCAAGGCATAACAATATGGGGCAATGCCTCCAACGTGTTCACTGTCACCCATTACTTGGGCAGTGACCCCGAACGTGCGCAAACAGGCAGCATCCTTTCACAAGGCATCGACACCGGCATGCTGGCGCCAGGCAGGACATTCTCTCTGGGTGTAAATATCAATCTCTAAAAAGTATGCAATCATGAAAAAAACATATCGTTTTCTCAGCATCATTTGTCTGTCGGGCCTGCTCGTTGGGTGTGCCGACATGATGGACACAGACTCCGAACTTGTGATGTTCGAAAAAGACAACACCTTGAACCATCCCACCGACTCCGTCTACAGCATCATGGGCATTATCGGCAAGATGCAGACGATAGCCGACCGCATCGTGCTGCTTGGAGAGGTGCGCGGCGACTTGATGACAACGACAGAAGCTGCTTCTTCAGACTTGAAGAACCTGGCATCGTTCAACTATTCTGCCGAGAACAAGTACAATGCTGTCAGCGATTATTACGCTGTCATCAACAATTGCAACTATTTCATCGCCCACATTGACACCACGCTCCAACGTCGTGGACGCAACATCTTCACATCCGAGTATGCCGCAGTGAAGGCATTCCGCGCATGGACCTACTTGCAGTTGGTTCAAGCTTACGGTGAAGTGCCACTTGTGGTTGACCCTGTGATGACCGAGCAAGATGCAAGGAATGAGATGAGCAAGAGCCGTTCGGGAATTGTGGATATTTGCAACTACTTCATCAACGACCTCACCCCCTATGCATTGGTGGAACTCCCACGCTATGGCAACATAGGCAATTACAACTCACAGCAATTCTTCATCCCCATGCGGGCGCTTTTAGGTGACCTTTGCCTGTGGGCCGGCCGTTATGCAGAGGCAGCATCATGGTATCATTCATATATAGGAGACAAGAACAATCCCAAACCGATGAATGTATCATCACGCACCATATGGCCTGCCAACACCTCGGAATTCAACAGAGCAACACCGTCAAGAGGTTACAGCATCACCAGCACCAACGAGGCAGTGTCTATCATACCGATGGAAGATAGAGTGTTCGACGGAGTGGTAAGCGACTTGACAAATGTCTATGAGTCAACCAACGAGAACAACTATTACTTCCAGATGACCCCGTCGCCAGCCATGCTCAAGTTGTCGGCAGCCCAAACATATTGCATCGAGAACAACACCGGTGCAACTACCGACACAATCTATGTGCCAAAAGATGGGTTGATGGACGACATCTTGGCAGGAGACTTGAGATTATATTCCAACTATTCGCAAAGGTCAACAGGCGCACAGGATGAATACTCGGAATTCTCCACATTGAGACAAACCATCAACAAAGTCGTGGCGAGACAAATAACCACTTACCGACTGAACATGATCTATCTGCATTATGCAGAGGCACTCAACCGTGCAGGATTCCCACAATCAGCATTTACAATCTTGAAATATGGCCTCTGTCCAGAGAATGTCGCCACACGCATAGACAGTCTGGAACGAACACAAGCAGCTGCATTGATCGACCTTGACGCCAACGTCTTCACGAGAGCCACCTCTATTGGTGTGCACTCCTTGGGTTCAGGCGAATCACAATCCAATGCATACTACGAGCTTCCAATGCCCGCAACTCAATTGGCCACACGTCAAGACACCATCAACTACCAAATACCTTTGGTGGAAGACATGATTGTGGACGAACTGGCACTTGAAGGAGCATTCGAGGGTTACCGTTTCTACGACCTCATGAGGGTTGCCATCAGACGCAATACACCCGACTATCTCGCATTGCCCATATCCAAGAGGAACGGAAACATAGACGAAGGAATCCGCACAATGCTCCAAGACCCCAAGAATTGGTATTTGCCACTTCGATGATTTCCTATTCGGCATGTGCAAGTTTTTTGCTTGCACATGCCGAAACACATTACTTGTTATTGCATACAAAAAATGTGTTACAAACGGCATTTGCCATTAGGACATAAACGATTAATTTTGCATGTTGAAAACTAAGATGCTTTTTATTGAAAACTAATATACTTTATTTTTTACCAAACCTAATTATCTCATGAGTAAATTTTACAAAATCACTCTTGCAGTGTTGTTATGCATTTTCGGTGCATCCAACATCAATGCAGCAGAAAGCACTCCGTTGAATCAGGAGCTGTTTTTCTCTTGGGACGGATGGGGAGCAGATGCTCACAAAATCGGCCCAGCAGATTGTGCTTATGTTCTAAACGAGTCCACAGGCCAGCCCTATGGTGATCCTTCAGTGATCAATTATGCCGACCTGTCTCTCTATGCAAAACTGGTTGTCACTGTAACAGAAGGCACACCACGTTTCCTCTTCAACCGTACTGTTGACGAAGGCCAATACAACGCCAACGAAGAAGAATCCAACCTGCTTGAATACCCCAAAAATGGTTGGACCGACCGTTTCTTCACCGTTGAGGGCAACGATTACATCGTTGACTTGAAGAAGATGGTGAAAGAAAAGGGTTTCGCCCACCTTCACGCCATCAAGGGTGCCAACTGGAGCAACGTTACCGTTACCAGCATGGAGCTCTATCGTGAAGGCAAGAGCCAGGTAGTAGGCTGGGTTGACCTTGTCAATAATGGTGACATGGAAGGCGACGACGTGAGCAGCTTCTTCTCCAAGGAGGCTCCATCAACAGAAGTTCTTCCCTCTGTAATCTATGACGGTGTAGGTGTAGACGGCAGCCGTGGTGTAATGGTTCAGTCAGCCGACAACCCCACACAGGATTGGGACACCCAATTCTGGATCTATCTTCCCGAGAATCTTGCTGAAGGCACGAAGTATCACGTACAATTCGACTATCGTTCAGACATTGACGGAGGTTCAGACACCCAATCACATGCCGAGCCAGGCGACTACATCCACTATGAGATGATTGGTTCGCCCAACTTCACATCCGAATGGCAACATTGGGATCATGAAGGTGTAATCACCGCACAGCAGGCAGGTCCTAATGGTGGTGGTGGCCTCATGCACTCCATTGCCTTCAACCTGTCCAAGAACAAGGTTGCCACCCAGTTCTTCTTCGACAACATCAAGTTCGAAGTGTTCAAGCTTGGAACCATGGCAGAGTTCAGCAACGATGTCATCGAGATTGACTTTGGATTTGAGACCAACATGGCCGAACTGGTCAAGGCATCAGGCAAGAAGCGCTTGATGTATCCTTTGGATTGTGCAACAGTGAAAGTGGGCAACACCGTCATGCCGTTGTATTCAGTGGAAGGCTTCGAGGACGGACGTTTCTACATCTTCTTGGAAGAGGCTGTCAACGATGATGACGAAGTGGAAGTATCGTTCACAAACCCAAGCGACCCAGCATTCCACCTGATTTACACCTCAGGTCCTGGTGGTGATGTCAACAACTTCTCTGGCATTGCCACCCACAACAGCGAGATTGAGGACAACGAAGGCTATCCTTATGCATTCTTGACACCTGTAGTGATGGTTGCCGACCCAGAAGACGGTTCATTCAACCTGCCCAACAGCATCAACAACTTCTCACTGAAATTCGACAAGTTGGTGGATTGCGCTGCTTTGGAAGCCAAGCTCAACAACGACAAGCTCATCGTTACTCCAGCAGAAGGCTTTGCTGAGGAAATCACACTCTCTCGTGAAAACGCCAGCGACCTCGTTGACGGAGAATACACCATCTCTGTAACAAAGATTTATCCAGAAATGCGTCTGAGTGATGAAATCTTTGGTGATACAGTGTTCACAATCAACGTGGGCAAGGTCAACCTTGACCCAAGCGATGTTCCAGCCGACTTGCTTCCCGACTATTTTGCTGAGGCAAATGCCAACAGCATTCCAGAAGGATACATTGTCATCTTCGGTGAGGAAACCCGTGAATGGCCTAACTCTTACGGTTCAGGTTCACGTATGTTTGACTTTGCCGCTGGTGGTGACTTCACCAAGGGTCTCTACTTCCGCAGCGACTATGTAGAATATGGTAGCGTAGAAGGCCACAACCTCCCACTCAAGGCTGGCAAGAGATACAACATCCACTTCAATGCAGCAGCTTGGAAAGACAATGGAACACACATGAAGTTTGAAATTCTCAACGAGTTCGACGAGATTCTTTACGAACAAGTTGTGAAGACCGCTCCAAATGTCAATGGCAATACAGGTGCAGCCGTCAACGGTTCTACCAGTGTTGACATCAAGTACATCCCAGAAGCAGACGGCAACTACAAACTCAGATGGAGACCAGCCACCAACGAAGCTGGCGACCAAGGAGGCTTCAACGAAGTTCTTCTCGCCAATCCACGCGTGAAATACGTGCCCAACGTAGCCGGTATCGAGGAGACACAATTGCTCAACACAGCTCTGGAGAATGCAAAGAAGACCCTCGAGGAGAACTCAGCAGAACGCTTCAGCGGCATTGCATTCGAGACTCTGAAAGCAGCCATCGAGAAGTATGAGGCAGAAGGTCCATCCTACACCGCTCCATCAGCATACCGCAAAGCTGCAGCTGCCCTCGACGAAGCTTCACAGGCACTGAAAGACCACCGCGCACTCTGCGACACCTACGATCCACTGCCAAAACAAGCACAGGAGATTGTAGACAACAATGCAAGCAAGAAGTTTGCCGGCACTACTCTGTATGGCGAATTGGCAACAGTTGCAGCCAAGTATGTGACAAAGACCACAGAGACCCAGACAGACCCAGAGACACAAGAGACTACAGAAGTTGTGGTTATCAATGTGAAGGAACTGAAGGATGACGCAGAACTGCAAGCAGCCATCGACGAGCTCAAGAGCTTGGTCAACACTGCAGCCCTGTTGTTCACTGAGGGTGAGTCAAAGACCTCTGATACTGGTGTCAAGGTTGCTATCGAGCGCCTCCGTCTTGGTGCAGAAGGTCTGAAGAGCCTTGGTGTAGCTGAGGATGACGCACTTGTTGTTGCAGCCAACAACGCACTTGATGATGACGATGAATTGGCAGAAGGCATCAAGAAACGCATGAAGGTGGTTCTCTATGAGCAACTGAAGAATGCCGACAACCATCTGTTCGACCCAACATTGGATGAGAATACTTTGGAGAATGTTTATCCTACATACGACATGACAGTGTTCGTGAAGAACCCGAACATCTACAAGTGCCAGGACAACATGAACTTCTCTGACGAGAACGTACCAGGATGGGTAACTCCAGAGGGCTACACCAGACCAGGTCTTAGCGTAGGATGGGGTCAGCCAAGAGGAACCAACGAGATTGCAGAAGACTGCATGTTCCAGACATGGGGTGGCAGCTACCGCGTAGAGCAGACCATCACCGACCTTCCAGCAGGTGTTTACACCTTGAAGTTTGGATTCGGCGAGCGTAACGACGAGGAGTCAAATGTTGACAACTACGCATACGCAAGCACTTCCCAAACTCCAGAGGGCGAAGAAGGCTTCAGAGTAGACGCTCCAGTCATTGGCCAGTCATTCCCATACACCAACATCGCCATTGAAGGCGTACCAGTTGTTGATGGCATCCTGACCATCGGTGTCAATGCCGGCCCATCCTCTCACACATTCTTCAATGATGTCAGAGTACTCATTTCAGGCGCTGCCCCAGGCTTCGACTATGGACAAGCTTATCAAGAATCTCTCGATGTCATCGACGAGAATGCTGTTCAGGCAGCATCAGTTAGAGCAATCGAGCTCTATGACCTGAATGGACGCCGCATCTCAACAGCTCAAAAGGGTGTCGTGATTGTCAAGAAATACATGAGCGATGGCACTACGAGAATTGAGAAGCTGATCAAGAAATAACATCT
>CAMJLI010000042.1 GCA_946406585.1 uncultured Prevotellaceae bacterium
GGTAAAGTCGGAAAACTCCTCTATTACCTCGTCTTGCAATTCGTCTATGCACATGTCTGTATTTGTTTTTTTCTAATATGAAGTGTAAATCTTCTTTTTTTAAAATGTCAGTCTTCGTCTTTCACCAATTTGAACAATTTGTCGCTTGGTCGCACCTTGTCGGGCACAGGTATTGAAATGTGAGTGCCTTTGTGGGCTGTCTGCACGGGGTTGAGTTCATATCTTATCTCCGTGGCGTCAACATACATCACACCGGTTGTAGGACCTGTTATGAGAAGATGGTCGCCAACACTAAATTCGGCAGCCTCGCAAGTGAATTCAGCCACTCCAAGGCGTGAATAGTATTTCACGCCCCTTCCCACATACACTTTCCTCACGGTAGCATTGCTGCCATAGTTCTTGTTCCATTCACCCAACCGCTGTCCGAGATAATAGCCATCCCAGAAGCCACGGTTGAACACACTTGCCAACCGCTCGTCCCAGTCGTCTTTCTTCGTCTCGTCGAAAGTACCCTCCACCACACTGGCTATTGCTTCCTTGTAGCATTTCACCACATTATATACATATTCGGGGCCACGTGCGCGGCCTTCAATTTTGAACACCCTTACCCCTGCCTCCATCATCTTGTCGATGAATCGGATGGTCTTGAGGTCTTTCGGGCTCATCACATACTTGTTGTCTATTTCCAGTTGGGTGCCTGTCTCATTGTCTGTCACGGTGTAGGAGCGTCGGCACAGTTGCATGCACTCACCCCTATTGGCAGAGCGTGCAGCATTGTCGAGACTGAGGTAGCACTTTCCGCTGATGGCCATGCACAATGCTCCGTGGCAGAACATCTCGATGCGCACCTTGTCGCCTTTTGGTCCACGGATGTCGCGTTCTTGTATTTGTCTATAAATGTCTGCCACCTGGTGCATGTTGAGTTCCCTGGCAAGCACCACGACATCAGCAAACTGGGCGTAGAATGCAAGGGCTTCGGCATTGCTGATGTTCAGTTGTGTTGACAGGTGTACTTCCTGACCAATGGAGCGGCAATAGGTCATCACAGCCACATCGCTTGCTATCACGGCAGTGATTCCCGCCTCATGAGCAGCATCCACGATGGTGTGCATGTTGTCGATGTCCTCCTCGTAGATGATGGTGTTTACGGTGAGGTATGTCTTAATGCCATGTTCCTGGCATTCGCCAGCAATATGTTTTAGGTCGGCTATCGTGAAGGCATTGGCGGAATGTGCCCTCATATTGAGTTGGCCAATGCCAAAATAAACGGAATCAGCACCCGCCTGAATGGCAGCCACCAATGATTCCCTCGACCCCACAGGAGCCATGACTTCAAAATCTGAAACTTTTCCTATCATTGTGAGAAAATATTATTCTATCTTTGTGAGAAAATATTATTCTATCTTTGTGCTGCAAATATAGATAAAAATCTCCGATTTTGAGCCAGTAGTATAAAGAAATAAGCTTTCTCCATAAATTCTTAGGTGGCAGGCTTTAAGGTTTCGGAGAAATCGGAGAAATCGGAGTACTCGGAATATTCTGAGTATTCTGATCATTCTGAGTATTCTGATTACTCTGAGTATTCCGATTACTCTGATTACTCCGATTACTCTGATTCTTTATATAGTCCTCCAATTGTGTGATGCGCTGGCGGAGGGCGATATTTTCTTGTCGTAGCCGGTCGATTTCAGCAATTTCTGTCTGGCGGTAGCCAGTGCGGGCGGCATACATGCGCTCCTTGATGCCCCCTTGTGTCACGAAGCGCTGTTGCATGGTCTTGAGCAGGTGTGTCAGCATATATATTATTTGGTGACAAAGGGTGATGGCGAGATTTGCCATCTCTTCATCGGACATCTTCTGAGCCTTTTCAGAAAAGCTATTCAAGAAATCACCACTCTGTGCCCAGTTGCGCATGGCATCGAAACGAGGATGGCTGGCATCCCATTGAGGCAGTTGGCGAGTGCGCAGATAATCCTCATAATCAGTCAGAAGTTCTTCGATGCTGGCCTTGGCAACATTGGTAAGCTTGATTTCTGTCTCAGAAGATGTGGCAGCTGCCTGATTGCCTTCTGCAATATTCTGCTTGCCCGAGCGCGCTGCCTGCACCATTTGGTCTACAGTGCGGTCTTTGTAGGCCGATAGGAAACGACTACAAAAGAGATATGTCAAATCATACAGAGCCTCTGCCACATGATATACACGCAAGTGGCGATAGTGCCCATGCTGCGGCAGAAAAAGAGTCTGAGAATTCTGAGTATTCTGATTACTCCGATTACTCTGAGTATTCCGAGTACTCTGATTATTCCGAGTACTCCGATCATTCCGATCATTCTGATTTTTCTGAGAATTTTTATCCATATTTCTTTGATAATAAGATTTTATTGCAAATTTATATAAAATCTTGGAATTATGGGCCATTAGACATAAAATTACAGAGCCTGGCAAATGCCAGGCTCTGTAATTTTATGATAGCAGCTATGATATCAATCTTAGTCTGCCAATTTTGCTTTGATGAACTCGCGGTTGAGGCGTGCGATGTTGGCGATGGTCTCGTTCTTCGGGCACACAGCCTCGCAGGCACGAGTGTTGGTGCAGTTGCCGAAGCCGAGTTCTTCCATTTTGGCCATCATGGCCTTTGCGCGCTTGGCAGCCTCCGGGCGTCCTTGCGGCAGCAGTGCCAGCTGGCTCACCTTTGAGCTCACGAAGAGCATTGCCGAGCCATTCTTGCAAGCAGCCACACAAGCGCCACATCCGATGCATGATGCGCAGTCCATGGCCTCGTCGGCGTTCTGCTTTGGAATGAGGATGGCGTTGGCATCCTGGGCCTGTCCTGTGCGCACGCTGGTGTATCCACCGGCCTGGATGATTTTGTCGAATGCTCCACGGTCTACCATGCAGTCCTTTATCACGGGGAATCCTGCTGAGCGCCATGGCTCCACGGTGATTACGTCGCCATCATTGAAACGGCGCATGTAAAGCTGGCAGGTGGTGGCACCTCTCTCGGTCTTGCCGTGAGGAGTACCATTGATGTAGAGTGAGCACATGCCGCAGATGCCTTCGCGACAATCATGGTCGAACACAAACGGCTCCTTGCCCTCGTTGATGAGTTCCTCGTTGAGGATGTCGAGCATCTCAAGGAATGAGGTGTCATCAGGGATGTCCTTCATCTCATGAGTATCAAAATGTCCTTTCTCTCTTGGGCCGTTCTGCCGCCAAAACTTTATGGTGAAACTTATATTCTTAGCCATAGCTGTTAATTCTTGTAATTACGTGTTTGTACCTTGATTGCCTCATATTCGAGAGGTTCCTTGATGAGTTCGGGAGCTTTGTCGTCGCTGCCTTGGTATTCCCAGCATCCCACATAGAAGAAGTTCTCGTCGTCGCGTTTGGCTTCTCCTTCCTCTGTCTGGTATTCCTCACGGAAGTGTCCGCCACAACTTTCGTTGCGTGAGAGAGCATCGTATGCCACCAGCTGTCCCATGGTGAAGAAGTCGCGCAGGTGTATGGCCTTGTCGAGCTCCACGTTGAGTCCTTCCTTTGTTCCTGGGATGAAGAGGTTGGTGTCGAACTCCTTGCGGAGTTTCTTTATCAGTTCGAGACCTTCTTTCAAGCCTTCAGCCGTACGTCCCATGCCCACATGCTCCCACATGATGTGTCCGAGCTCCTTGTGTATGGAGTCCACGCTGCGCTTGCCCTTGATGCCCATCAGTCTGTCGATTTCTGCTTCAACAGCCTTCTCAGCCTCCTCGAACTCTGGCAGGTCGGTAGAGATGCGTGGCCACACCTCCTGGTCGGCGAGGTAGTTCTGTATGGTATATGGCAGCACGAAATATCCGTCAGCCAGACCTTGCATGAGAGCGGATGCTCCAAGGCGGTTGGCACCATGATCGGAGAAGTTGCACTCGCCGATGGCGAAGAGTCCTCTGATGGAAGTCTGCAGTTCATAGTCCACCCAGATGCCTCCCATGGTATAGTGGATGGCAGGGAATATCATCATTGGATGATAATAGGTGACGCCATTGATTTCGCAAGCCTTCTTTCCTGGGAACACGTCGGTGATCTCCTCATACATCTCGAAGAGGTTGCCATAACGCTGCATGATGACGTCGATGCCGAGGCGGTTGATAGACTCTGAGAAGTCGAGGAACACAGCCAGACCGGTGTTGTTCACGCCGAATCCCTTGTCGCAGCGCTCCTTGGCGGCACGCGATGCCACATCACGAGGCACGAGGTTTCCGAATGCCGGGTATCTGCGCTCCAGGTAGTAGTCGCGGTCCTCTTCAGGAATCTCATATCCTTGTTTTGTACCAGCTTGCAGAGCTTTTGCATCTTCCAGTTTCTTAGGCACCCAGATACGTCCGTCGTTGCGGAGCGACTCGGACATCAGCGTGAGCTTCGACTGCTTGTCGCCGTGCACCGGGATGCAGGTGGGGTGTATCTGCACGTAAGATGGGTTTGCGAAGTACGCACCCTTGCGATAGCATTGCACTGCTGCTGTGCAGTTGCAGCCCATGGCGTTGGTTGAGAGGAAATAGGTGTTTCCGTATCCACCAGTAGCTATCACCACGGCATTTGCTGAGAAGCGCTCAAGTTTTCCGGTCACGAGGTTCTTGGCAATGATTCCACGAGCGCGGCCATTGACGATCACCACGTCCTCCATCTCATATCTTGTATAGAGCTTCACCTTTCCGGCTTGCACCTGTGCGCTAAGCGAGGAATAAGCGCCGAGCAGGAGCTGCTGTCCTGTCTGTCCCTTTGCATAGAATGTACGCGACACCTGTGCGCCGCCGAAAGAGCGGTTGGCCAACATGCCGCCGTATTCACGAGCGAAAGGCACGCCCTGTGCCACGCACTGGTCGATGATGTTGTTGGACACTTCAGCCAGACGGTAGACGTTGGCCTCGCGGGCACGATAGTCGCCACCCTTCACGGTGTCGTAGAAGAGGCGGTAGACTGAGTCGCCATCATTCTGGTAGCATTTGGCGGCATTGATACCACCTTGTGCTGCGATGGAGTGAGCGCGTCGTGGAGAGTCTTGTATGCAAAGGTTGATGACATTGAATCCCATCTCTCCCAAGCTGGCTGCGGCGCTGGCGCCTGCCAGTCCGGTACCCACTACGATGACGTCGAGCTTTAGTTTGTTCTTCGGGTTCACCAGGCGCTGGTGGGCCTTGTAGTTGGTCCATTTCTCTGCTACTGGTCCTTCTGGTATTTTTGAATCTATTTTCTTAGTCATGATCGTTCAGATTAAAAATGATGTGTTAAGGATTAAAAAGCACAGCAGAGGCTTGGTGCACATTTGAAGGCAAAGGCGAGCACGACAATGAGGAAGCAAGCCATGAGGATGGTCACATAGACGAAGCCTATCACTCTCCAGCGGTTGAACCAAATCTTTCCACTGATGCCTAAGGTCTGCATGGCACTCCAGAAGCCATGTGTGAGATGGAACCAGATGGCCACGAGCCAAATGATGTAGAGCACGACATAGACTGGGTTGGAGAATGTCTCCACAATCCATGCGAATCCATCGCTTGGTGAATGGAGCACGTCCATTTCAAGCAATTCGGCGAACATCATGTGATACCAGAAATTAAAGAGGTGGAGGAGCAAGCCCAGCAGGATGATGATACCCAGCACGAGCATGTTCTGTGATGCCCATTCCACTTTCGCCGGTGTGTCAGTCACGGCATAGCGTTCGTTTCCGCGAGCCCTTCTGTTCTGCGCTGTAAGGATGAAGGCATACACGATGTGAATCACGGCAAGAGCTGCCAGACCGAGCGTGGCCACCACGGCATACCAGTTGGCGCCGAGAAGCTCGCAGATGGTGTTGTAGGCATCTGCCGAGAACAAGGCTGCCACGTTCATGCAGCAGTGGAACGTCAGGAAGAGGATAAGCGCGATACCTGTGACAGACATCACTACCTTCCTACCGATAGATGAATTTAATAACCACATAAATGATTGAGATTTAATTATTTAATTTAACAAATGAATATGATTCCCATTATACGTAGTGCTAACAAGGGTTTTACAAGCTCGAAAGTACCTAAAAATAGGGACTGGCAATCGCTTTCAAAATGCAAAAATAATAGATTTTTGTTATTAATCAAAGTATTTTTATAAAAAATCCGATAATTATGATTACTTTTGCGCTCTATTGAATCCATAACGCTGTTATGACAAGCTATATAATGCACTACGACGTGGTTGTCGTGGGAGCCGGACATGCAGGATGCGAGGCTGCCGTTTCCTCCGCCAAGATGGGTGCGAGGACGCTATTGGTGACCATGGACATGAACAAGATAGCACAGATGAGCTGCAACCCTGCCGTGGGAGGCATCGCCAAAGGACAGATAGTCCGCGAGATCGATGCCCTCGGCGGCATGATGGGCATTGTCACCGATTCCACCGCCATCCAGTTCAGGATGCTCAACCGCTCGAAAGGCCCTGCCGTGTGGAGCCCGCGGGCACAATGCGACAGGGGCAAGTTCATCTGGAAATGGCGCGAGATGCTCGACCAGACCCCTCTTCTCGACATCTGGCAAGACCAGGTGGAAGAGCTCATAGTAGAACAAGGTGTGGCTGTCGGCGTGCGCACGCTGTGGGGTGTGGAGGTGAGAGCCAAGAGCGTGGTGATCACCGCCGGCACATTCCTCAACGGCCTGCTCCACATCGGGCGCTGCAAAGTGCCCGGCGGCAGGATAGCCGAACCAGCCGTGCTCAGACTCACCGAAAGCATCACCCGCCATGGCATCACCACGGCGAGGATGAAGACCGGCACACCGGTGCGCATCGACAAGCGCAGCGTGCATTTCGACGAGATGGAGGTGCAGGAAGGCGAGAACGACTTCCACAAGTTCAGCTTCCTCGACGGACCGAGGCCGATGCGTCAGATGACATGCTGGATATGCTACACCAACAATGCGGTGCACGACATACTGAGAAGCGGACTCGCCGACTCGCCACTCTACAACGGGCAGATACAAAGCATAGGCCCGAGATACTGCCCGTCGATAGAAACCAAACTCGTGACCTTCCCCGAGAGAGAGCAGCACATGCTCTTCCTCGAGCCAGAGGGTGACACCACCAACGAGATGTACCTCAACGGCTTCTCGTCGAGCATGCCCATGGAGGTGCAGATAAACGCGCTCAAACAGATACCCGCCCTCAGGGACTTGAAAGTGTACCGGCCGGGATATGCCATAGAATATGACTTCTTCGACCCGACCCAACTGAAGCACTCGCTGGAGTCGAAAGTGGTGGAAGGATTGTTCATGGCAGGACAGGTGAACGGCACCACGGGATACGAGGAGGCCGCCGGCCAGGGACTCGTGGCAGGCATCAACGCCGCCATCAGGTGCGGGGGCGGACAACCATTCGTCATGCGTCGCGACGAGAGCTACATCGGCGTGCTCATCGACGACCTGGTGACCAAGGGCGTGGACGAGCCATACCGCATGTTCACCTCACGTGCAGAATACCGCATACTGCTCCGCCAGGACGACGCCGACGCACGACTGACGGAAAAGGCATACGCCCTGGGCCTGGCATCACGCGAACGCTACGAATGGTGGATGGAGAAGAAAAACGCCGTAGGGCGAATCATAAGCCGGTGCGAGCAGACGCACATCAAGCCGAAAGAGGTGAATGCCGCCCTCGAAGCCCTCGGCACCACCCCACTCCACTACGGATGCAAGGCCATCGACCTGCTCGGAAGGCCACAGGTAAACCTCGACATCCTCACCGACATGGTGCCGTCGCTGAAAGAGGTGGTGGAAGGACTGCCAAACAGGCGCGAGGAGATTGCCGAGGCTGCCGAGGTGCTCATGAAGTACAAGGGATACATCGAGAGGGAACGCATCATGGCAGACAAGATGCACCGACTGGAAGACATCAAGATAAAGGGACACTTCGACTACAAGAACATGACGCAAATCTCGATAGAGGCGCGACAGAAACTCGAACGCATCAACCCCGACACCCTGGCACAAGCCAGCAGGATCCCCGGCGTGTCGCCAAGCGACATCAATGCAATGCTCGTGATGATGGGCAGATGAAACACAATGAATTTGTAAAGATTTATTCATTGTTCCACGTGAAACAATCCAACTAAAAAACACATAAAAATGAACAACCAGATTTTGCTCGCCAACCTGCGCAGCATCCCCGACTTCCCAGTCAAGGGAATCAACTTCAGAGATGTGACCACCCTGTTCAAAAATGCAGAATGCCTCAAGATCATGGAGGACGAACTCTACGAACTCTACAAGGACAAGGGCATAACAAAAATCGTGGGCATAGAAAGCCGTGGCTTTGTCATGGCGTCAGCCCTCGCCGTCCGACTCGGGGCCGGCATCGTGCTTTGCCGCAAACCAGGAAAGCTGCCCGCCGAGACAGTGCAGGAAACATACGCCAAGGAATACGGCACCGACACCATCGAGATCCACAAGGATGCCATCAACGAAAATGACGTGGTGCTGCTGCACGACGACCTGCTCGCCACCGGCGGAACCATGAAGGCAGCCCTCGACCTCGTGAACAAGTTCCACCCGAAAAAGACCTACATGAACTTCCTCATCGAACTGGTGAACGAGGGACTCAACGGAAGGAAACCCTTCGCCAACGACGACATAGAAATCACATCGCTGATGCAAGTCTGACACACAACAGGCTTCCCCAACACCACGGGGAAGCCATCGCTTTGTTTATCGCTTTGTTTCACGTGAAACAAATCACCAAACCATGAAAAACATAGAAAAGGAACAACTTGCCGCACGACTGAAAAACATCGTCCTCAACATGCCCGAACAACCGGGCAGCTACCAGTTCTGGGACGAGAACGAAACCATCATCTATGTGGGCAAGGCAAAAAAACTCAAAAGCAGAGTGTCGACCTACTTCCATAAGGAAGTGGACAGATTCAAGACAAAAGTTCTCGTCAGCAAAATCAGAAACATAACTTACACCGTAGTAAACACCGAAGAGGACGCCCTGCTGCTGGAAAACAACCTCATCAAGAAATACAACCCAAAATACAACGTCCTGCTGAAAGACGGCAAGACATACCCCAGCATCTGCATCACCAACGAACCGTTCCCGAGGATTTTCAAGACAAGAAACATCAACAAGAAATGGGGAAGCTACTACGGACCCTACAGCCATGTGGCACCAATGATCGTCATGCTCGAACTGATAAAAAAAATATTCAAGCCAAGAGCATGCAACATGCCCATGAACGAGGAACGGATAAGAGAAGGCAAATACAAGACGTGCCTGAAATACCACCTGCACATCTGCGACGCACCATGCGTGGGGAAACAGTCAAAGGAAGAATACAACGAAAACATAAAAAAGGCAAGGGAAATCATCAAAGGCAACACCAGGGACGTGATCAGACAACTGCAACAAGACATGATGAACAAGGCAGCTGAACTGAAATTCGAGGAGGCAGAACGCATAAAGCAACAAATCATTCTCATAGAAAACTACTGCGCCAAAAGCGAGGTGGTGAGCCACACCATCAACAACGTAGATGTGTTCAGCATCACCAACGACGACCACAACGCCACTGCTTTCATCAATTACATGCACGTCACCAACGGAAGCATCAACCAGGCATTCACCATAGAATACAAGCGAAAACTGGAAGAAAGCGACCAGGAACTGCTCGCAATGGCCATACCCGAAATAAGAAAAAGATTCAAAAGCACAGCCAAAGAGGTCATCGTGCCAATAGAGATAGAATGGAAACTGGAAGGCGTGGAGTTCTTCATACCACAAAGAGGCGACAAAAGACACCTCCTCGACTTGTCGGAGATGAACGGCAAGCAATACAAGGTGGACAGACTGAAACAAATGGAAAAACTCAACCCCGAACAGAGAAACACCAGACTGATGAAAGAGTTGCAAACAGCCCTCAAAATGGACAAAATGCCATACCACATAGAGTGCTTCGACAACTCCAACATCAGCGGGACAGACGCCGTGGCAGGATGCGTAGTGTTCAAGGGAATGAAACCTTCAAAAAAGGACTATAGGAAATACAACATAAAAACCGTGGTGGGACCCGACGACTACGCATCCATGAGAGAAGTGGTGAAAAGACGCTATTCAAGGATGATGGAAGAAGGCACTCCCCTACCCGACCTCATCATCACCGACGGAGGAAAAGGTCAAATGGAAGTGGTGAGACAAGTGCTGGAAGACGAACTCAACATCAACATCAACATCGCCGGACTGGCAAAAGACGACAAACACAGGACAAACGAACTGCTATATGGCTTCCCGCCTGTCGTCATTGGCATGAAAACAGACAGCGAACTGTTCCATATCCTCACGCAAATACAAGACGAGGTACATAGGTATGCCATAACCTTCCATAGAGACAAACGAAGCAAAAACGCCCTGAAATCGGAAATCGACGACATCAAAGGCATAGGACCAAAGACAAAAGAGGTGCTGATTGCAAAATTCAAGTCGGTGAAAAGAATAAAAAACGCCTCACTGCAAGAACTGACAGATGCCATCGGACAAGCAAAGGCAATAATCATACACCAGCATTTTCACAATGCCGACTAACCCATGAAACACCACAAGAGGATTTTGAACGCCATTGCAGCATAAAAAAATGAAAATCCTTTGACTTGAAAAAAGATTGTTGTATCTTTGCTATCACAAACCAACAAATCATGCGTACCGTAATCCAAAGAGTGGCACGAGCATCCGTAACCATCGACGGAAAGACAAAATCACAAATATCATCCGGAATGCTCATACTGCTTGGCATCTGTGAAGAAGATGGCAAGGAAGACATAGAATGGCTCGTAAAGAAAATAGCAAACCTCAGAATATTCAACGACGAAAATGGAGTGATGAACAAATCCATCCTCGAAATGGACGGAGAAATCATGGTGGTTAGCCAATTCACACTCTATGCTTCATATAAAAAAGGTAACAGGCCATCGTGGTTCAAGGCGGCAAAACCAGAAATCTCCACCCCACTCTACCAACTATTCTGCAACGAGATGAGTAAGGCAATAGGCAAACAAGTTGCCACAGGAGAATTCGGAGCCGACATGAAGGTGGAGCTGATAAACGACGGACCTGTGACCATCTGCATGGACACAAAA
Organism: uncultured Prevotellaceae bacterium; assembly: GCA_946406585.1. The sequence goes on from CAMJLI010000042.1 coordinate 11,130, forward strand.
AACAAGGAATAGTCATGAAAACACAATCCATCACACTTAAAGAAGTGCAACTGCAGGTTGACCAATGGATAAAGGAATATGGCGTGAGATATTTCTCCGAACTGACCAACATGGCATGCCTCACAGAAGAAGTGGGTGAATTGGCACGGGCAATGGCAAGAAAATATGGCGACCAGAGCTTCAAGAAAGGCGAAAAATGCAATATTGGCGAGGAAATGGCCGACGTGCTGTTTGTCCTCGTCTGCCTGGCAAACCAAACCGGCATAGACCTGACAGAAGAATTCCACAAAACCATGGAGAAAAAGACACAAAGAGACAGTCTCAGACATATCGCCAATCCCAAACTTAAAGCATAATTCATTCTATTAACCAAAAAACATAATAAATACATTCTTTAAAATTCTATTAACCAAAAATCATAATAATATGCAACTAAAAAAGGAATCCAACATGCCTCTCAGCAAGTATGAAGAGGCCCTGAAAAAGTATGATGTCGAACTCGACGATGCGAAAGTACAGGAAGCAGTAAAGGCCATCATAGCTGAAAAAGTGCCAGAAAACGATAACCTTGAAGTGAAGAAATTCCTCATGGGCAGCGTGGAACTAACATCGCTGAGCACCACCGACTCCGACGTCAGCATCATGGCATTCACTGAAAAAGTAAACCAGTTTGATGATGCCTACCCACAACTGCCACACGTAGCCACCATCTGCGTCTATCCCTGCTTCGCAAGTGTGGTGAGCAACACACTCGACGTGGAAGGTGTGGAAATAGCATGTGTGTCGGGCAGCTTCCCCTCATCACAAGCTTTGATAGAAGTGAAAGTGGCAGAGACAGCCCTCGCCGTGAAAGACGGAGCCACAGAAATAGACATCGTGATGCCTGTAGGCAAATTCCTCAGTGGCGACTATGAAGGAGTGTGCGACGAAATCAGCGAATTGAAACAAGCCTGTGGCGACAAAGCCATGAAAGTGATATTGGAGACTGGATGCCTGAAAACGGCAAAGAACATCAAAATAGCCTCCATACTCTCCATGTATGCAGGAGCCGACTACATCAAGACCTCAACTGGAAAACTATCGCCTGCCGCAACGCCAGAAGCTGCATACGTGATGTGCCAAGCCATAAAGGAATATTACGATGAGACAGGCATACAAATCGGCTTCAAACCCGCTGGAGGGCTCAACACCGTCACAGATGCTCTCATCTACTACACCATCGTAAAGGAAATCCTTGGCGAAAAATGGTTAACCAACAAATGGTTCAGATTGGGCACCAGCCGTCTCGCCAACATGCTCCTCAGCGAAGTGATTGGCGAAGAGACAAAATTCTTCTAGGATTCTTCTAGGATTGTTCTAAGAGAAGTCATAGAGGAATTCGGGGAATTCGTGAC
>CAMJLI010000043.1 GCA_946406585.1 uncultured Prevotellaceae bacterium
ATCACAGCATGTTTTTCTCTACCCAATGATGGTGTGTCGTGCTCAGAGTTATCAGAATATTCTGAGTACTCTGAATATTCCGAGTACTCCGATTACTCCGAGTATTCCGAGTATTCTGATTACTCTGATTACTCCGAGTACTCTGATTACTCCGACACCTCAATTTGGCCACAAATTTAGATAATTTTTCCGATTATCATGCCTGTTGGATTATTTTTTTGTTTTCTCTACAAACGGAGACCTTCGTTTCTCCGTAGGCTGAGGCTCTGCCTCAGCTCCGCCGAATAATGCATGCCGACAGGAAAAGATAGGCGGTGCCTCGGCAATGAAAGCAAAAACTTCGTGTTTTGCTTTGCATTCCGCTCGGCTTGCACTATCTTTGCAGCAAAAATTGAGAAAATGCAAAACAAGAATTTCAAAAGAACAACTGTGACTGCCGCCCTGCCTTATGCCAATGGCGGCGTGCATATTGGTCATCTGGCGGGCGTTTACGTTCCGGCAGACATTTATGTGAGATACCTGCGACTGAAGAAACAAGAAGTGGTGTTCATCGGTGGAAGCGACGAGCATGGAGTACCCATCACCCTGCGCGCTCGCAAGGAAGGCATCACACCACAAGATGTGGTGGACAGATACCACAAGATGATAAAGGACTCTTTCGAGAAATTCGGCATCTCTTTCGATATCTATTCACGCACTACATCGGAGACACACCATAAGTTTGCTGCTGAGTTTTTCCGCAAGCTTTACGATGACGGAAAACTGGTGGAAAAAACCAGCAAGCAATATTATGATGAAGAGGTGCAGGCTTTCCTTACCGACCGCGACATCGTGGGCGAATGTCCCTATTGCCACAAAGAGGCTTATGGCAACCAATGCGAGAATGGATGCGGACGTGACCTCTCGCCCGAAGAGCTCATCAACCCGAGAAGCAAGCGCAGTAGCAGCACACCTGTGCTCCGCGATACAAAGAACTGGTACTTGCCACTCAATGAATACCAGGAATGGCTGAAACAATGGATTCTCGAAGAGCACAAGGAATGGAGACCAAACGTTTACGGTCAGTGCAAGTCTTGGCTCGACATGGACTTGCAGCCTCGCGCCATGACACGCGACCTGGACTGGGGCATACCGGTGCCCGTGGATGGTGCCGAGGGCAAAGTGCTCTACGTGTGGTTTGACGCACCTATCGGCTATATCTCCAACACCAAGGAGCTATGCGAGAGCGACCCTGAACGATGGGGCTCATGGCAGAAATGGTGGCAAGACGAGGACACCCGCCTGGTGCATTTCATCGGAAAAGACAACATTGTGTTCCACTGCATCATCTTCCCCGTGATGATGAGGGCGCATGGGAAATACATCATGCCCGACAACGTGCCTGCAAACGAGTTCCTCAATCTGGAAGACGACAAGATCTCCACATCGAAGAACTGGGCTGTATGGCTGCATGAATATCTGGAAGACCTGCCAGGGAAACAAGATGTGCTGCGCTATGTCCTCACAGCCAACGCACCTGAGACCAAGGACAACAATTTCACGTGGAAGGACTTCCAAGACCGCAACAACAACGAACTGGTGGCAATATACGGAAACTTCGTAAACCGCGCCCTGCAACTGACAAAGAAATACTGGGGCGGCGTGGTGCCTGAATGTGGTGAACTGACCGACGTGGACCGCCAGGCGCTTGACGAGTTCAAGAACGTGAAAGCAAATGTGGAGGAACTGCTCGATGCCTTCCAATTCCGTGAGGCTCAAAAGGAGGCCATGAAACTTGCTCGCATAGGCAACCGCTACATCACGGAATGCGAACCATGGAAAGTGTGGAAGACCGACCCCAAGCGTGTGGAGACAATCCTGTACATCTCGCTGCAACTGGTGGCAAACCTTGCCATTGCCTTCGAACCCTTCCTGCCTTTCAGCAGCAAGAAATTGAGAGAGATGATTGCCGTGGACCATTTCGACTGGGAACAGCTTGGAAGCACCGACATCCTGAAGCCTGGACATCAATTGGCTGAACCTGCCCTGCTCTTCGAGAAGATAGAAGACAGCGTCATCGAAACTCAATTAAAGAAACTGGAAGATACAAAGAAAGCTAACGAGGCCGCCGAATACAAGGCCAAGGACATAAAGCCAACCATCGACTTTGCTGATTTCGAGAAGCTTGACATCCGTGTGGGTCATGTGAAAAACTGCGAGAGGGTGAAGAAAGCCAACAAACTGCTGAAATTCACTCTTGATGACGGCAGCGGCCAAGACCGCATCATCCTTTCTGGCATAGCAAAGCATTATCAACCAGAGGAACTGATAGGACGTGACGTGCTTTTCATCGCCAACCTTGCACCACGCATGCTGATGGGCATAGAAAGCCAGGGCATGATTCTGTCTGCCGAGAACTATGATGGCGCCCTGAGTGTAACCACCATTCTTAAAGAGGTGAAGCCCGGCAGCCAAGTTTGCTGACCTTTATGCCTCCTTAGAAAAATTAAAGGCCTTAAGGACTTTGGAGTCTTTAAGGCCTTTAATTTTTTTAATCATCGCCCATGCCGCCACCGAAGGAGTTGTTTTGCATGTCGTTATCATCCTGGCCATTGGGAGAGTCGTCGTCACGGTCACGATCCTGCTTCTTCTGCTTCATGTTTCCAAAATTCCACGTGACGGTGAAGTTAAACGTACGACTTTGACGCCGATTGCGCTGATAACGTGTGAAGGTGTCGCTACTGGTGTAATTCTCAAACTTGCGTGAATTGAGCAAGTCGCGACAATTCATGGAGATTGTCAGCATCTTGTTGAAGAAATTCTTCCTGACACCCAAGTTCACGCCGTAGTTGGCCTTGCGGTGTCCTTGTGAGATGACCTGACGGGAACGGTAGTTGACGGTGGTCTGCACGGAGATGTCGTAGGGCAAGCGGACACTCGCCTGCATCCTTGCATTCCATGTGAAGTTGTGATTGCCCTCACCCGATATCGTCTGGTTGTCGATGTTATATGTAAACCCATCCAACTTGTAATAGTAGAAATTGGCTGTAGTGGACAGTTCAAGGATTTTAAAAAGTTTGTTCTTCGCTGTCAACTCCAGACCACTGCTCATGCTCTTTGCCACATTCTCGGTAGTAGAATACATCAGACCGTCGGAACTGTTCTGCCAATTGATGCGCTGCATCACGTCTGTGGTGGGTCTGTAATATGCACTGACCAAGAGCGAGTGCTGCGTCCAAGTGCGCAGGTAGTTGAGCGAAAAGGAATTGGAAAACTCTGGTGTGAGCAGCGGGTTGCCGAACGACACGGTGGAGGCATCACTGGTATTGCGGAAGGAGTTGAGCTGTCCTCCCCACGGCCTCCTCAGCCTTCGTGTGTAGTTGAGTTGCAACTGGTCGTTGTCTGTCATCTGATAAGAGAGGAACAGACTTGGGAAAAGTTGGAAATAGTCCTTCTTGAATGGTTTGTCACGCTTCGATGCATCATGCTCCTGTTCCCAAGAATAACTCTCTGTATTTACCTTCCAATATTCACCACGCAGACCTGCCATGATGCCCACTTTGCCCAGCATGTAGTTGAGGGTGGCATACAAGGCATGCACGTCCATGTCGTAGATGAAGCGGTTGAAGTATTTCTTGTCCTCTTTCAGATTAGTCCCTTCCCATGTGAGGCTGTCAGCAAAACTCTCTTGCGGGGTGTTCTCGTGCGACAACCTCGCATTATACCCTGCTTGCAGTTTCAACTTCTCCGTGATGGGGTTCTCGTAGTCGAGCCTTATCTCCCAGTTGCGGTTGTTCATGTCGAGCGGACGCGAAAGATAGTCATATTTGGAAGGTGTCATCCCATCAAAATATGTGGTGGAGTCCTGATAGACGTTCTCATTGTCGCCACCCCACTTGTTCTTCTCCACAATAAAATCGATAAAATGGCGGTCGTTGCCGAAGATGTGATGATAGTTGAATTCAAGGTTGTGCATGTCCATGCTGCCATTTGAATGGGTGCGACGGAACATCATATAGCTGTCATTCTCGGCTCCTATGGTGCCATAGTGGTAAGGCGTGAGATTCCAATTCTTGTTCTTACCGTGCATCATCATGCCAGAAAGCGAAAAGTCATCGTTTTTTGTGGCATGCCAAGTGATGCCAGCACGCATGAAAAGGTTGTTGCCCATATTGGATGACGTACCCGAATAATTTTGGTATTTCCTTGTGGTGAGATATTCCTGTCTGCTGACGCTCTCACCCTCACCTTCCCTGTGCCTATAGCCCACACTGGCGTAAGCATCTAGCAACGAACTGTTGTAGTTGATGTTGAAACTGGTGTTGGCACCACCCCTGGTGTTGGCTCCCACCTGTACCGAACCATAATATCCAGCTCTCCGGTCTTTCTTGAGAATGATGTTGATGATGCCCGCACTTCCCTCGGCAGAAAACTTGGCCGACGGGTTGTCGATGACCTCTATGCGCTCAATGCTCTCTGCCGGCAACTGTTGCAGTATTTCCGCACGGTTGTCAGAGGAAAGACCACTGGCCTTGCCATTAATCCACACCTCCACGCTGGTGTTTCCTCTCAACGAGACATTGCCGTCGTTGTCCACCTCCACCGAAGGTATGTTCTCAAGCACGTCGCTGGCCGAACCGCCGGCATTGGCAATGTCTTGAGTCACATCGAACGACTTGCGGTCCACCTCCAACTTCATGACGGCTTTCTGTCCAGTGACAGTGACTTCCTTCAACTGCTTGGCATCTTCAGAAAGGTAAAGTGCACTGAAATGGTGTGTGGGCTTCGAGGCATTTAGGGTGAATTGGCGCTTGATGCTCTTGAATCCGACAAACGACACCTGCAGGTCGTAAGAACCATATCCCAAGTCGTCGATAGTGAAATGACCATTCTCGTCGGTGATGGCGCCTTTCAGCATCTTGGTTTCACCTGCCTTGGTCACCACAACATTTACAAAACCCAATGGCTCGTCGTTGTTCTTGTCAAGTACTTTTCCTTTTACCACTCCCTGTGCAAAACCACAGGCTGCCTGAATAATCAATAAAGCGAAAATAAAAAAACGATATTTCATAATTCTATTTGACTCTTTTTAGAGCCAAAAGTTTAAGCATTGCTTTAAAAATATGACATTTTTTAAATGGTTTGCCTTGATTTTTATATGATTTACCCCAAAAAGTCTTTCCTTGATGAAAATAATATTTTCCGGTCGGCAGAAAGGATTCTTTGTAGTTTTCTGGCTGTTTATACTACAGATACAAAGCTTTGATTACCAATTTGGCTTTAATAAGTTGGAATGAAGTGAAAAAAAATGTAAAGCACTTGTGCAATTCATTGAAAATACCGACATTTGCACGCCAAAACATGGAATCAAGTTTTTTGGGTAAAAAGATTTATCAAGTAATAATAAAAGGATGCAAAAACTTTTTGTTCTAAGTGCAGCATTTCTGTTCTTCTCACTTGTGTCAAGAGCAGAAGAAGGGAAGGTTCTATCTTCTGAAGCACCAACAGACTCTCAATATGTATGGAACAAGAATCTCGACGAAATCGTTGTCACTGGTCAGGGCGGAGCTGTTTCCAAGCGCCGTCTTTCTTCCAACATCACGAAACTATCAGCCGCAGAACTGGAAAAGTTGCCGACGGGCCGCATTGACCAGATGCTGCAGAATGCACTGCCAAACGTGCAGATAACACTTACCAACGGACAGCCCGGCACCACATCGATGATAAAGTCGAGAGGTTTGTCGTCTGCTTTCACCAATTCCACGCCTGTGATATATGTTGACGGCGTGCGAGTGGACAACATGAACACTGGTTCGTCGCTTTTCAACGTGATGAACAATGCATACGGAAACATCAACGGACAGACAGCAGCATCGAGTGCCATAGGAGACATACCTATGGAGAACATCGACCATATAGAATATGTGCCTGGCGGAGCCGCCACAACTCTATATGGCTCGGATGCTGCCAACGGCGTGTTGCAAATCTTCACCAAGAAACATGGCACGGGAAGATTCAACGCCTCGGCAACAGCACAGATAGGATGGGACGTTGCCAACTCACAATTTTACCATTTCGACCGGACGAAAGACCTTCTACACCAAACGGGATTCCAACAAAAATATGGATTGTCGTTCTCAGGAGGCACAGAGCGCATGGGGTATTCTCTGGGCGCCAGCATGAGCCAAAATTCAGGGACAATCATACACAACGGCAACGAACAGAAGAAGTACGACCTGCGTTTCGGCACGTCCATCCGCATGAACTCGATGCTGAAATACACCAACTCCTTCGGTTTCGTGTCTGAAGAATACAAGCGCAACCGCAATGGCAACCAAGGATACTATACTGGACTGTGGTTCGCAGAGGGAAGCGCTGCCGCAAACTTCACATACCAGGCACAAGACGGCACACAGAAAAACTTCTCCGCCGACATCGATGCTGCCAGTCCATACGAATATGCCATGATGAAAGCATTCGTGTCACAAGCTGAAGCACTGCAAGACCACAAGGAAGAAGTGAAGCGTTTCCAAACATCGCAACAACTGGAATTCACTCCCATGAAGAACCTCACGTTCCAAGCCACTCTCGGCGTGGACTACCGCTATAACACCGACAAGCTGGTGGAGACAAACAAATACCTCATACACACGCAGATGAAACCTGCCGGCACCTCAGATGCAGGCAGTGTGGCAAACTACGACCGCAACTATTTTGGGGTTACCGGCGAACTCAACGGACAGTGGAAATACTACCATGATGACCTTTTCAGCAACATCATCACTGGAGGATTCCAATACTTCAGCACCCACGACCACCAAAGCCTTTATAAAGGGCAAAACGTGCGCGACGGAGCACGAATCATGACCGGGGCTGGCACGATATATGCCGATGAATGGTTGAGCTACCTGCACAGCTATGGTGGATACCTGCAAGACAACTTCGGATGGAGAAACCGTTATTACCTCGACCTCGGCCTGCGCCTGGACTACAACACTGCCTTCGGCGACAAGGTGGGATTGCAAGCTTATCCAAAGGTGGGTCTATCGTACATCATCTCTGACGAACCATGGATGAGGCAGATGGTCATCGACGGATGGGTGAACTCTCTCAAGCTGATGGCAAATTATGGAGTGGCGGGCAGTTACCCACCCGCCTTCGAGTATCAGCGCACCATAGAAGTCAGCTCTTATCTCGACAAGCAAGCCAACACCTTTGGAAAGAATGGAAACCCAGACCTCGGACCGGAGAAAAAGCACTCTTTCGAGGTGGGTGTGCAGGGTGTTTTCTTCCACAACATACTCAACTTCGGACTGACATTCTATAACGCCGTCACACGCGACGCTCTTTTCAGCGTGCCTACACTTCCTTCGTCAGGACAGTCAAGCTCATACCTTGCCAATATCGGCAAGATACGCAACAGCGGCATAGAGATGTATCTTGGAGCCAACATCATCGACAACGAGGAATGGGGCCTGAGCATGAGAACATCATTCAACACCAACAGGAACAAAGTGCTCTCAACTGGCGGGGTTGTGCCTTTCGCCATCGGCGGCTTCTCATCCCGCACCATCACCACTGTGGTGGAAGAGGGCAAGTCGGTGGGATTCCTCAGAGGAACAGCCACAACACTGAATGCCGACAACACCGTGAAAGAGACATTATACAACCAAGACCTGGGAAGAACCATTCCTACTGTATATGGCAACTTCTCTCTTTCTGCACGGTGGCGCAAACTGAACCTTACACTGACAGGCGACTATCAGGCAGGGGCATACGTACACTCTTTCGACCGACAGTTCCGCTTCGCCAAAGGCATCAAGGACAGCGCCATACCTGAGGCTGCACTGCAAGGGACAACACAAGCCAAGACATGGCTTAACTTCACCAACTTCTTCGTGGAGAAGGCTGACTTCGTGAAAATACGCGACATTGGCGTGGACTACACTTTCTATTTCCCTAATCATGTCATTCACCAACTTAACTTGGCGTTCAATGTCTACAACCCTCTATCATGGGCAAAAAGCAGCGTAGACCCGGAGGCCGTGCTTAGTGGGGCTCGCTCACAAGGTGCAGTGGCAACAGGCGGACTAAGTTACAGCAGTTACAGCCTGCCACGACAATATGTGATGACTGCAAAAGTGAATTTTTAAACATCTGTTCACCCTTTATTTTGAAAAAGATGAAAACGAGATACATCACCATGATGATGGCTGCAACACTCCTTGGCAGTTGCGACCTGGTGACACCCGACGAAATAATAAACCCAAATGTCGACGAATCGACATTCCTCAATTCCGACAACCCAATGGAAACATGGGTGAACGGAACTGAAAAGGAGTTCGCACTCAACATATCGGACTTCGTGGAATTGATGGAGATCCTTTCCGACAATTACTTCAACAATTACACCCGCTCGAGCAAGGTGTTCGACATTCCACAACTGCTTTACACCGATGCCGATGTGACCAACCTGCAACGACATGTGGGAACACTACGTGAAATGGCTGACTACGGACTGACAAAGGTGGCTTCTGCCGACCGCAACACCACTGATGCCGACAGGTTCCATCTGCTTTACGTCAAGGCTTACTCTTTCCTCCTTGCAGGAGACTTCTTCAGGGCTTTGCCAACGACAAATGGTGGGGACGCCGTGGAATGGAACGAACAATTGAAAAAGGCAATGGAAGTGCTCGACGAGGCCATCAAACTGGCAAAGACAGACGAAGAGCGTGCTTTCATCCACACCTTGCATGCACGTGCTGCATACAGAATTGGCGACAGGGAACAAGCCACAAGTCATGCGAAACAGGCCCTGTCTTGTTCCAACAATTTCTATAAGCAGGTGCTGTTCGACAGCAAGAACAATGTTTTGAACAGAGCACAAGAGGCTATCTGGTCGGACTGGTTCCAACCGCTGCCACGACTTGACTTCCTCGATCCAAAATACTTCCAGATGAGCAGCACCGACCAATGCCCCATTACCATTGCAAAGGCTGAAGAAAACTATCTCATTCTTGCCGAGGCCGCTTTGGCAGCCAACAACCTGGCAGAGGCAAAAGGACACTTGTCAGCTCTCTTGAAACTGGTGAAGTCAAGACCAATACAGACTGACATCAACGACCAACTGGAAGGACGTTACAATGGTGGTTTGAAATCATTCCCCAACGACCCTTCATATCGCGTACAGGCATCGCCATCCGACTCCCTACGCTCAAATCTTATCATCGACCGCCGCCCACCATTCCTGATATCCATACCTTATATCTCAGGGACATCGGTGACACAAGAGATGATTGACGGGCTAGAGACCCACGATGACGCTCTCGAACTGACATATCTCATGCGACAGGAAATATTCTTCGCCGAAGGACGGAGGCCTGCCGACTTGGGCATACGCCTGCCTCTATGCGAAGTGGAGGCGGCAAAGGCCGGCAATGGGGAAAAATATACGGAAGCATGGATTCCTTCTTTCGTGCCACTGAATTATGGACTCGATGATTTCAAAGTGGATGACGAGGCAAAGACAGTGACGATAACATACAACATGAACCATATCATAGTGCAAAACGCAAAGTCGTCTGATGTGGCTCCTTTCGAGTAATCAACCCAACGATACACTATAAAACCATAAATCATCAAAAAAATGAAGGCTGCATCTGCCATTCATAGATGGGCGGCACTTGCGATGCTGGCAATGTTCGCAAACATCGCGTCACACGCACAAACAATTGACACACCTAAATACGTGATGCTCATCACCATCGACGGACTGCGAGCAGAGATGATAGACGACCCGCAGATGCCGGCTCCATTCCTGAAGATGATGAGCCGCGAAGGATTGCGCATCAAACGCGTGGTGGGCATTCCTCCCGCAGCCACCTATCCCTCGCACACCACATTGGTGACAGGAGAGGTGCCTGCTCGACACAGGGTGTTCTACAACCGCCCTTTCCTCTGGAACAAAGACACGGCACGCATCAGCTATTGGTATGCCGACAGCATTGCCGTACCTACCATCTGGCAACATGTTCACGAAGCTGGATACAAGACGGCATCGCTTTTCTGGCCTGTATCCACCGGCAGCCCATACATCGACTACAACGTGCCCGAATTCTGGTCGCTTGACTATAGCTGCGACCAAATGGAATACATCAAGCCTTTCTGCACGCCGGCAGGCATTCTCGACGAACTGGAACGCAATGCATGTGGGAAACTCGACACCATCACATACCAAGCCGGGTCGCTGCAACGCGATGGAAGGACGGCAGCCATGGCTAACTACTTGATGAACAATTACCAACCACGACTGACTACCATCCATCTCATCACAACCGACTACAGCCAACATGCACTTGGCACCCAGAGCCAACAACTACTTCAAGACATGGCAAGTGCCGACCATGCCGTGGGTTCCATACTCGAAAACCTGCGACTGACACACCGTCTCGACAGTACGGTGATCATCGTAACAGGCGACCATGGATTCTGCGACTACGACAAGACGCTTAGCCCCAACGTGTGGCTTGCAAGAGCAGGATTGCTCAGCGAAAAACCTGGAGGGGAATGGAAGGCTTGTTTTTATGGAGGGGGAAACACCAGCTTCCTTTACCTCAAAAAAAACAACGACAAGAAAACCCTGCGACGCATCCGAAAACTGCTCGACAGCCTGCCAGAGGAAGAACGCTGCCTTTTCCGCATCGTGGAAAAGGAGGAACTGACAACGAAAGGTGCCGACCCCGCCGCCATCTTGGCTTTGGAACCTAATGTGGGTGTTGCCGTGACCAACAACCGCACAGGAAAGGTGATAGATCATCGAAAAGGTGGGACACATGGTTTCATAAGCGGACAAGACGCCACCACCCTCATAGCTTATGGGGTGGGCATTCAGCCAAGCAAGCAAGACTCCATCAGGCAGACTGCCATAGCCCCCTGGATCCTGAAAATGCTAGGAATAGAGAAATAAAGACCTTAAAGACCCTAAAGACCCTAAAGACCCTAAGGACCTTAAAGACCTTAAAAAGCAAAAACTTCGTGTTTTGTTTTGCATTCCGCTCGACATGCACTACCTTTGCTTGCGCAAATTGCGTAATTACAACGATGGAAGACAAAGAAAAGAACAAAAAAATACACGAAAAGATAGAAAACGAGGCAACAGCGCACGATGACAACGAACTCGTGCGCCGCATTGCTGAACAAAAATACGAATTCGGATTCACCACCAACATACACACGGAAATCATAGAAAAAGGTCTGAACGAAGACGTGGTGAGACTTATCTCCCAAAAGAAGGGAGAACCCGAATGGCTGCTACAGTTCAGACTGCAAGCCTTCAGATATTGGACAACTCTCAAGGAGCCACGATGGGGCCATGTGCATGTGCCTGAAGTGGACTACCAATCCATTTCCTACTATGCCGACCCATTGGCCAAGAAACCACAAAACAAAGAGATAGACCCCGAACTGGAAAAGACATTCGACAAACTGGGCATCCCTTTGGAAGAACGTCTCGCCCTAAGCGGGACTGCAGTGGACGCCATCATGGACTCCGTGTCGGTGAAGACCACTTTCAAGGAAAAACTGGCCGAAAAAGGCATTATTTTTTGTTCCATAGGCGATGCCGTGAAACAACATCCCGACTTGGTGAAGCAATACCTTGGTACGGTGGTGCCCTACCGTGACAATTTTTATGCGGCTCTAAACAGCGCTGTGTTCAGCGACGGGTCGTTCGTATACATCCCGAAAGGGGTGAGATGCCCCATGGAACTGAGCAGCTACTTCCGAATCAACGCCCGCAACACAGGACAATTTGAAAGAACACTCATCATCGCCGACGATGATGCCTACGTGAGCTATCTGGAAGGCTGCACAGCACCCATGAGAGACGAGAACCAACTGCACGCAGCCATCGTGGAAATAATAGTCAACAACCATGCAGAAGTGAAATACTCCACCGTGCAGAACTGGTATCCTGGCGATGAAAAAGGACGTGGCGGCGTGCTCAACCTTGTGACCAAGAGAGGTGACCTCAGGGGAGAAGGCAGCAAACTGTCGTGGACGCAAGTGGAAACAGGTAGCGCCATAACATGGAAATACCCTTCATGCATCCTTAGGGGCGACAACTCTCAAGCTGAGTTCTACAGTGTAGCCGTCACAAATAATTACCAAGAGGCTGACACTGGGACAAAAATGATACATATGGGGAAAAACACGAAGTCCACAATCATCTCAAAAGGTATTTCTGCAGGACACTCACAGAACTCATACCGGGGACTTGTCAGAGCCACATCAAACGCCGACAACGCCCGCAACTACTCCAGTTGCGACTCGCTGCTCCTGGGCAGCGAATGTGGGGCACACACCTTCCCCTACATGGACATACACAACGACACGGCAATAGTGGAGCACGAGGCCACCACATC
>CAMJLI010000044.1 GCA_946406585.1 uncultured Prevotellaceae bacterium
GCTACCTTCTTTCCTGCAATAAAGTATTCCACCGCGTTTTGATGCCTGGCGGGCCACCAATTCCTCTTTTCCTAACATGTCTGCCCAATAGGGGATGATGTGGCAATGGCCAGAACCGCAAACAGGATCTTCAGGAATGTTAAGTTTAGGACCAAAACTACGTGAAACGCAATCTTCCTTCTCTCCTTTGGCCGTAACATGAAGCAGCAGGCCATCTATCTGCCTGATTTTTTCCAAATCAGGATTCAGCCCCCAAATAGCCCGCTCATCATCCAGTACACATACCAGGTCACGGGCAATGTAAGCCTCTCTGATAGGAACTCCCAAAGCATCCTCCATGGCAGTCGTTACTGTTGTCGGTCTCAATTCATAGACGGGAAACTCCATCTCATATAAGGTACCCTTGTGTGTCACGATTAATTCACCGCTTAAAGTGGTAAAAACAACCTTGTCCGCTTCCCTTTCATAAAAATTGAGCAATACGAAAGCTGTTCCCAATGTGGCATGTCCACAAAGATCAATCTCACCTCCAGGCGTGAACCAACGCAAATGCCACTTTTCACACTCTTTGACCGTAAATGCGGTCTCGGAGAAATTGTTCTCACGGGTGATGTTCATCATCAATTCCTCGCTTGGCCACTTCTCTAAAACACAAACGGCTGCCTGATTGCCGTGAAACACTGAGTTTGTGAAAGCATCTACAACATATTGTCTCATTTGATTCGCCTTTCATTTATAAATCTGATTTGTCTGTATCTATTCCTCATCCGGCTGCTGGCCGTCGTGGGCTTTCCATGCGCACTCGGTGATCTTCATATCCGAGAAAACGGCCGTGAACGAAGACTCTTCTGGCGAACATGCATAGATGCCAAAACTGATCTCATCGGCTCCAGCATCATGTGAGTGGTCACGATGGTGGCATCCTCAATGCCAGAGTCGTACTTCTGGCGAAAATGTTTTCCAATCCGCTTTCATCAACGCCACAAGCCATCACTTTTTGAATCTCGACCGTGGGATGATGGAAAGGGGAGTCAATGCCAAACATCACCCTCTCATGCCCAACAGTATCATAGGCATTCTTGATCTGGCAGCTCATGGACGTTCCCGACGTTTCCAGCCAGATGTTGTCGTACCTGCGAGCCATCGTTATGGCCGCGTCCACATAGACGCCATGGGCATGCCCCATGTGAATCATCCCTATCCGGCAAATCTGTTGATGGCTGCTGTCAACCAGCAGAGCATCAGGAAGAATCGCTTGTATGTCATTTTTGGATGGTTTTTTATGGACTTGTAGTCCTTGACTTTATCGGATAGTTGGATGATATCACCATGGTGACCGTTGGAAGGCATGGGTTCGTCCTTCCATCTGTGCTGACACCAATTAATCAGTGAATGCTGATTACTTTTTCATCACTTTCTTTCCATTCGAGATAGCGACACCCTTGAAATCTTTGGGAGCAGGCTGGCCGTTCAGCATGAACCATTGGCACGACTCATTACCACTGGTGCTTTCCGTCTGGCGAATACCCGAGGGCACCTTCCGCAGCAGATAAATCTTGGAAATCTTCAAGGTCCCGTTGGCGGCAGCCTGAAGAGCCACCTGTGCGACCTTACTCATATCGTGGCCTTCAAAAAGGCATTCGGCCTTCTCTGCCCCGGCATTCACCCAGACTTTGGCAATTTCTGCATTACCTGCTCCTTGGATGAATATCTGTGTGGCGATGGAGGTTGGCTCGGCAAACTCAAATACCAGCTTGGCATATTCTGACCAGTCAGCTTCACCCAGCCAGCAGGCCAAACCACCCCATTGCACGGCATTATAGACGAGTATGCCGTCGTCAGAGGTAATGGTTTCAGCAGCGTTCCAGCAATAAGTGAAACGGTTGGTTATGTCAATAGGCTGAGAGTAATCAATCGGTGGCACCTCGTCCTCGTCGATATCTGCTTCGATACCCATTGTGGCAAGCATGGTCTTGGCATAGCGGCGTCCCAGTTTGCGGTAGCCCTTGGAATCGAAGTGCAAGTTGTCGCTCTGTAGGGTACAACCTACGGAAGACACGACGTGTGCCGTAGGAATGGTTTGGGGCAGGCGGTTGATGATGTTGTTGGCAGAGCTGCAAATACCGTTCTGGTCTTCATTGCCCACCTCACCGGCAATGAGAGGCACGTCTTCGGCATTGAGGTTGAGTTCAGCAAGCAGGTTATCGTACACCTTTTTCACTTTCTGCAGCCACACGCTGTTGTAGGCATCGCTCTCCCCCTGATGCAGGAGGATGCCTTTGATGACACCGCTCTTCTGTGCTTCCCTGGCACATTCAAGCAGACGGCCCAGGGGATTGCCGCCGTATGCGTTGACCGCATTGATCTGCCAACTCTCGTTCATTGTTTTCACATACGACTGCCAGCCGTCGGGATCGTACAAGTCAATCTTGATTCCGCCGATGGCTACCACCACAACACCCACGCGCTTGCCTTCGTCAAGGTTGGCCACCATGGTGCGGCCAAAATAATCTGCAGGACAGAGACGGGTGTCACAACGGGCAAGCGGTGGGATGGCGCGATACCATTGTCCGAGTTTGCGGGTTCCGCAGTCGAGCGTTGACATCATCTGGAAGCGCTTGTCGGGTGAAAGGTCGCAATCTTCGATAGTGCCCTGGCCTTCCATGTTGCTTTGGCCTATACAAAGATAAATGTAGAAATTGGGATCTGCTTCAGCCCTTGCATTCATGCTGAACAGAGATAGTGCAGTAGCCAAGACTGCGAGAAAGATTCTTTTAGTCATCACATTATTGTTTTTTTGATTTGTTTGCCTGTTTGTTTTCTGCGACAAAATTAAGAAACCTTTTCCGATTGGCAAAAAGAGAGGAGATAAAGAACATGATTTTTGATAGGTGATTTTTGAATTATTCTCCAAATGTTCCTATATTATTATCGTCAACAAATGGGATATCCAACGTGTCATGCTATCCTTTCTTTGATGTCGTCGGGCCACCAGAACTGCTGCAGTTCTTGGATGATGTCGTCCCAATCCTGCATGGTGAACGTACCTTCACCTCTCATCATGATTGTCATGATGATGTCGTTGTAGGTGCGATAGACATTCGTGTCCCTAAACCCATTTCGGACGTAGAACGCTTGGCGCTGTTTGCGTTGCTTCAGGTTATCAGCAGCACATAGAATGTCAGCTTCAGTGAGGACATGCGGATGCTCGACTGATTGACAATGACGATATAGGCAGTGTATGACAACGACGAGAGCATCACAAGGATGACACCCATCGTGCTGAGTGTCGCCCCCTCACCGCCTCTGTATAGCAAGCCTATGCCCAAGAGTGCCAGAATGATTGCAGATACCGTTGAAAAGCCTTGTTGTTGACTGGGGAGTGCAATCCTATTGTATCTCTTCCAGTTCTCCTGTTTCCGAATCAATTATAAACCCTCTCACCACTATGTCTTTGGGGACGAGTGGGTGAGTCTTTATCACATTGACGGTATTGCGCACAGAGGTTGGTGTGTCCTTGAAGCCTTCTAGCCAGGTATCGAGGTCAATGCCGCATTTGCGGATGGTGTCAAGTGTCTCATCCGTAATGCCTCTGGCTATCATTTCGTGGTGGAAGTGGTCGTAGCTCATGTGGCAGGCTCCGCAATGGGTGTGTGCCACCACCATGATTTCTTTCACGCCAAGCTCATAGATGGCTACTATCAGGCTGCGCATGGCGGAATCGAAAGCTGAAATAACCAGACCTCCTGCATTCTTGATGATTTTTGCATCGCCATTCTTCAATCCGAGGGCTGCAGGGAGCAGTTCGGTGAGTCGGGTGTCCATGCACGAAAGCACTGCCAACTTCTTGTCGGGGTATTTGTCAGTGATGTATTTCTCGTAGCCTTTTTGTGCCACGAAACTCTTGTTGTAATCTATAATCTGGTCAATCATAACTGCATGAATATCCATAATATATAAGAACTTAGTAAGGGTTTGTATTTGTCAAATATTGTCAAATGGGCTTAGGGTGAAGGAAACCATGCCTTAATCCAGTTGCAAATATACAATAATTTTTTCAATTGTCAATACACCACTACATCGTAGGATGTTTTTTGTTCCTCTTGTTAAAATAGCAAAAGAAAAAATTTGTTTTTTTACTTACATATTTGTATCTTTGCGCCCTATACGTGTTTTTAAAGGTGAAATCAAGTTGAAGAACATGATAAAATTTGTGGACTTTATAAAAAAGAGTAAATTCTTTAACATAGAGCATGTTTTTGTGTGCTTGATTGTGCTGTTGTTTGCTGGAATTTTGGCCTTCCTTTCACTTAATCTCACACTCTTCAGTCCATTCAAGCAGGCTTATGAAGAGTTTTCCATTACCGATGTCTACCACACCATTCAGAGGACAGGAAAAAAAGTGACATGGAGCAATGACATCACTATAGTGGATGTCACCGAACAGCACAATAGAAGTGAGATAGCCAACACGATCAAGGAGGTTTCGCTTTGCAAGCCAAAGGCAATCATGGTTGACTTGATTTTCTCTGCTCCAAGCATGAATTTTGAAGATGACGACAGCCTGATGAGGGTTGTGAGCGACATACCCAACATAATATTTGGAAAAAAACTTGTCGATTACAATGAAGATGCCAACAAGTTCACTGGCGAGGTGAAATCATTCTTCAGCGATGATGTAGATGCTCCCGAAGGCTATGTAAATGTCTTGAAGAACATCAACAATGGCTTGTTGAGAGAATATACCATTTCCGAATGCCTCAACAACGACACTGTCCCGTCAATAGCATGGCTTTCTGCCAATGAATACAAAGGGGAAAAGAATGTTTATTCAAATCCAAACGAGCGGTTGATTGTCTATTCCGACATTTCTTTCCCTAAAGTGAGATATGATTCCATAAGCCATTTCAATGCCTTGCTCAAGGACAGGTTGGTGATAGTGGGAGCGCTAAAGGAAGAGGCAGACATGCATCTTACCCCGATAGGAAAGATGGGTGGTTCGGAAATACAGGCATATATCACCCAGACGTGTATAGACCACGACAATGTGCGTACATCCAGTTTCTGGGTCACTATCATTCTTGCCATCATCCTTTGCTATCTGTCTGCATGGATTGGATATCTTATCATGAAAAAGTTCCCATTGATGTATTTGTATTGGCTCCAGGGATATTATTTCCTCTTGTCTGCACTTTTAGTTTGGATTGGTTTCATACTTTTTGTCAAATACGACTATTACATGAAGATGACCATTCCTTTCTTGGGATTCGCACTTGTAGAGCAGGCACGTCTCCACTACAAATGGATTATTTCTTATGGAAATGCCCACCCAAAGAAAAAATGGCTGAACAAATTGACCAAGAAATCCATTTATTCCAAAACCAGTTGACCTCAATGAAGATTACATCAAGAGCAGCAATCATTGTGGTTTTTCTGCTATTTGGCATATTGAAGACCACGGCACAGCAACCAGTAGAAGTTCCTGTCTTTGAACTGGCTGTGGAGATTGCTGACACAACAGCCAGTGAATGGCTCACGAAAGGGGATGAGCAATATGAGAATGGAGACTTGGCTTCTGCCGTAGCTTGTTATGGAAAGGCGGCTGACTTGGGACTTGCTGAGGCTCAGTTCAAATATGGGCTTGCCTTGTTTTTCGGTGAAGGCATAGATGTTGACTATACAACTGCTTCAATGTGGTTTAAGCGTGCTGTGCTGCAAGGGCATGCCAAGGCCATGAACAATTTGGCATATTGTTATATGTATGGCAAGGGCGTGCCCACAGATTACGACAAGGCTTTGCTTTATCTCAAAGAAGCAGCAAACGCCGGTTGCAAGGAAGCGCAACTCACTTTGGCTGAGTGTTATGAAAAAGGGGTTCTGGTGGAAAAGGACGAACAAGAGGCCCAGCACTGGAGCAACATGGCGGCTGCCCCGGAAATCCATGAGGTAGAGGCGGAAAAGGAAGAGAAGGATGAGGATGTTGCGGAGAGAGAAGATACCATGGCAATACAAAGTCCAGAATTGCTTGTAGACACGCCACAAGAAAATGTTGCCCAACCGGCAAAACCAACCATACTGAGCAAGGAGGACATCATCATGGGCAAGAAAAAAGAAAATGTTGACGAAAGCGAAGTCTTGGTCAAGGCTCCTGTTGTCAATATTCTCTTTCCCGTTGACAATTCCACTTTCCATACCAGTACTATAAAGATAAAATACCAACTTATTGCAAAAGGAAAGGAAGACAAGACCAAGGTTACCGTGATGGTGGATGGGGTGAAGCAACCCACCGACAGGGCCGTCAGGGCGGCAAACACCATTGACGTGGACCTTCCCGACCATGACTGCACTGTGATTCTATACGCACAAAACGAATATGGAAACAGCGAACCGGCAAGCATCAGGTTGATAAGGGAAACAAAGCAAGAAGAAAAACCAAGGTTGCTCGCAGTTGTTGTGGGAGTGGGAAAATATGACGACCCCAAACTTCCTCCCTTGCAGTTCACTTGCAAGGATGCACAAGATTTCTCTACTGCCATAAATGGAAAGAAGAACTTCCCTTACAGCGAGGTGCAAATAAAGCTCCTTTGCGACTCCATGGCATCACGCGCTGAGATGTTCGAGGCTATGGAGTGGATGAAACAAGAGGCCACTCCCAACGACGTTTGCATGTTCTTTTTTGCAGGACATGGCTTCAGAGATGAGAAGGACCGCTTTTATTTCATGTCTTATGGCAGTTCGACAGAGAGGCTTTACAACAGTTTCAGCAGTGCGGACTTCCGTCGTGAAGTGGAGGATGTGAACAGCAAGTTGGTGGTTTTCGTGGATGCTTGTTACTCAGGTGCATTAATGGAAGGCAATCGGTCGGCGGCATCACATTTCATCGAGCAGTTGCGCCGCACCAAGAATGGCATGGTGCTCTATGCGTCAAGTGCTTCTGACACAAAGTCCAAAGAGGATGCATCATGGGGAAATGGTGCTTTTACCAAAGCGCTTGTAGAAGCTCTGAACGGTGCCGCAAGAAATGACGAAGATGAAGGATTGTCAACACAGCAATTAGACCAATTCTTGTACAAGGAAGTGAGACGGCTCACTGATTCAAAACAAACGCCCATATTCATGAATCCCAATGGGATTGAGCATTTTAATCTGTTTACCTATGAAGAAGAACAACCTTAATCCAAGAAGAGTTGCAGCCTTGGCATTATTATGGCTGATGGCATTGGCTGGCAATGCGGCAGACTATCTGGTGTATTCTGTCATTGGAGATGTCAAGCAACAAAAAAACAATGTGCTTGTTGCCTTGAAGGCTCGCAATACTATAAATTCTGGCACTCGTCTGAAGATAGGCAAGGAAAGTGCCGTTACTGTCATTGATGAGCGCGGCAACAAGATGTATTCATTGACTGTCACCGGCACCAACACCGTTCAGTCACTCATAGAGAAGGCGAAAGTCGGCAAGAATTTGTCCAAGCAATATGTCAGCTATTTGGTGAAGCGGCTTTTCTCAAAGGAAAGCAGCAGCTTGTCGCATCCAAGCATGTACATGCAAACAGCGGCAGCTGCTTATAGGTCCACTTCCACCGATTCCCTGCTCTTGAATTCACTGTCGTGCCTGACTGAAGGCCTTGTTGGCGCTACTGTGGAGCAGGCTGTCATTCTTCCTCAAACGATAGTGAGCAGTGAATATGATGTTTCGTTTGACCTCGTTTCTTGTGCCACAGGAGAGCCAATTGGCAAGGAGGTGGCCATCAACACAAGTTGCTACGTAAGAGTGTCAAATAAGACGATGCAACCTCTATATGTAAATGTCTTGGACGTTGACGAGCAAGGCCAGAAATACCTTGTCTTGCCGGTAGACGATGCTGCTTTGTGTGCTCATTTGCTGGTTCCAGCCATGAGCACGGTGGCTTTTACGTCTGAGCCTTTCGAATTTGTTGAAGGACAGTCCAAGGAGTCATTCTTGCTGGTGGCAACTGACGAACCTGTTGACTTCAGCATTTTGATGAACCCCATCAAGGGAAATGGAGGAAAACAATTGAAGTCGGGACTATATAGAAATGTTTATGAGACCAAGTAATCCTGTAGCTCGTCGTATTTGTACGTCTCTTGGGGCGTTGTTGAGGCTCGTGCCGTGCCCATCACCACGTTTCGTGCTTTGCTGCTTGTCGGCTGTCTTTGCCATGGCAGTGATGGCTCAGCGTGTGGACAGGGACAAGGTGAGTGCCGATGAGACGTTGTATGAATTGCTTTCTTCCAACCATGTCACTTCTTCCTGCACAACTCCTCGAGCTTTCACCAGTAAGGACCTGCAAGAAACCTATGACAAGAACTTGTTCCTCGTCAAAGGGGCTTCCTTTCAGTTGGAGTCCATCAACAATAGTTTCTATGTCTTGAAAGTAAATGATGACTACCAACCTGTTTTCGATGAAAGATATCCCCTGGAGTCGTTTGTCAACCTCATGCTCAACCAAGTATCCGGTCATGACAAGAAAATCGCAATCACACAGCATGTGTATGGTGGAAAGAAAAGCATCAGACCCATGTCGCTGTCAACAGTACACGACCTTCTGAAAAACACCATGGATGTTTATTGCAGCGTCACTTCCATAGAAAACAACATCATGAAAGCCGTCATAGTGTATCATCACAAAAAGCTGGATTTCATCAACATGTTCACATTGGAAGCAACACCCGAACAACTTTTCTCCCCCGAATATGTGATTCAAGCCGACCTATATGGCAATATTCCACAAAGCAACATAAAAACACTTTTCAAGAAATACAAGAAAAAATGAAAACAAAACTACTAGGATTGTCAATTCTCGTTTCATTCATATTCTTTGTCCACGATGCCTTTGGACAAGGGACTGTGTTTGAGATAAAAGATGGTATTGACGATGTTGCGCTGAAGAGCAAGATGGAAAACAACGTCAATGAGCTTATCTCTTCATTCAAGATCGCTGTTATTGAAAAGAAAAAGCCGAAATTGTCGAAAAACAATTTCACCAGTGAGACTATTGACAAAATTCAGGAAATGTGGAAGAGCAGTGCCATGAATTTCCCCATCAGCACACTAAAAAGTCGCTGTTTGAATACTTCTACAGGATATCAGGTCAGGGGCTTGCCAGTGGATGTGCTCGAGGCAGACAAGGCTGAGCAGAGACAAGAACTGACGGTGGACTTCTTGCGCGATGGGAAAATAAGCGATGTTTCCATAGCAATAGAAATGAACCGCTATGACATGATTATGGCAAAGAAATCAAGCGACGTGGACTATGCACGCAGGCAAATAATCGTTGATTTCATAGAGAATTTCCGAACTGCATACAACAGGAAAGACTTGCAACTGCTCAATAGCGTGTACAGTGACAAGGCTCTCATTATCACGGGCAAAGTGATAAAAGAGAAGCCAAATAGCGACATAACAAAGATGACACTGAACAATAATCGTGTGGTGTATATCAAGCAAACCAAGCAGGAGTATATGGAGAGGCTTCAGCGCATCTTCAAAAGAGCAAAATACTTGAATGTAAGGTTTGAAGACATTGAAGTGATGAAGCATCCCAAATACGACGAGATTTATGGTGTCAACCTAAAGCAATATTGGCATACCAACTATTATCAAGATGAAGGGTACCTGTTCCTTATGATTGATTTCAGAGACCAGGACAATCCTCTAATCCATGTGCGTACTTGGCAACCTGAAAAAGATGATTTTGGACATGTGCTGACAAAAAAGGAGGACGTGTTCCATCTTGGGTCGTTTAGAATAGTAAGATAAAAACCATTGTTATTATGAAAAAAATATTTCTATTTCTCGCTTCATGCATGATGGCCTGTACCACGATGGCTCAGGGTGTCTTGCAAATAGAGGATTTGTCAAACCCTCTTGATGTGTATACCAGTATCGAAGATCAAGCAGCTCTTAGAATTCGCTGCCATCAAGATATTCGTCTCTACTTCTCTTCTACGATGGACAAATCGGTGAAACCATTCAAAACAGATATAGAGGGCAACGACTCTATTTATTATATTGAATTGCCTACAGGAAGGGAATACCGAGGACGCATCTTGACCATAATGTCTCCTGGCTATTCCGATGTTGAGGTTCCCATGGAACTTTCACCAAAGCAATTGGTCACTCTGCGTGTGTTCGACCCCAACAGTTTGGTTGATGCCGGATGCTATCGCCAACACCGCAATCAGGGTGTCAATGAAATCAAGAAAGGCAACTATGGGGAAGCTCGAAACCAATTTGAAGTGGCTTCCCAATGCTCCGACGTTGATCAAGCGGAAAACAGAGCTAATATACAATTAGTGGACAGCTTGATTGCACTTCGTCAGGCGGCTGACCTGGCGTACCAGCTGAACGACTTTAAGGAGGCATCGGATTACTATTCTGCCATTTTAGGACTTAATGCTTATGATTCTTACGCTCAAGACCGTAAAAATGATTGCAACGTAAAGTTCTCTTCGGAATGTACTGTTACATTCAAAAAAGCGGAAGCTTACTTCGAAGACAAGGAATATGAGAAGGCCAAGGAACTATACGAAAGGATTGTCAGAAAGAACTGCTTCCAAGCATCCATGGCAACCGACCGCATCACTTCCATCGACCGTTATCTTACATCAAAAAAAGAACACTCATCGGTGCTTACTTATGAGTGGATGGATGGTGTCCCCTTTGGCATACATACTGGTAAATACAACATGCACAAAGCGGGGGGCTACTTCCATTTGAACATCAATGCAAAGGTGTTTGATGCAATACGCGACGAATGCAAAATTGGAGACAACCCAGAGGCTATGATAGGGTTTGGATGGACCGTGAAGGTCGTAAGTCCTGTCTGGGTTCATTTCGGACCGGGATTTGGTGCAAAGCTTTATTATGGCGAATATGTAAAAGACAAATATCCTGACAAGAATGGCAAGCCATTGGCAATCGAGGACCTTGAAATAGATGGTAAAGAGAATAAAGTAAATGCAGCCTTCTCCATAAATCCGGAAATAGGTATTACCTTAAAATACAGTTTCATTGCTTTCCGTGCTACATACCAGTATCGTTATGCATTGAAAAAAGACCTTGAGGATTATTTGGGAAGACACCATTTCATGTTAGGTCTGGGTTTTGCTTTCTGATACCACATCCTATTGGGCAAACGATGAAAACAGGATTGGTGCTTGAGGGAGGTGCCATGCGTGGACTGTTCACCGCCGGGATTCTTGACGTGCTGTTGGAATCCGATGTGACTTTCGACGGTGTGGTGGGCGTGTCGGCGGGAGCTGCTTTCGGCATCAATTTCGTGTCCGGCCAGCATGGACGCACCATCCGCTATAACAAGCGGTTTGCCAAAGACTGGCGCTACTGCAGTTTGAGGTCATGGCTCACCACTGGTGATCTCTTCGGGGCGGAGTTCGCCTATCACACTCTCCCCGAAAAGCTTGACCCCTTTGACAGCGAAGCTTTTGAGCAGAGCACCACTGACTATCATCTGGTATGCACCGACGTGAGAACAGGCAAGGCTGTCTACCGCAAACTGGACAAGGGAGGACATGAGACATACGACTGGGTGAGGGCGTCCGCTTCGATGCCCTTCGTGTCGAAACCCGTGAGCATTGGCAATCAACTGCTGCTCGATGGTGGCGTGGCAGACTCCATCCCCTTGGCTTATTTCGAGAAGGAGGGATATGGGCGCAACGTGGTCATCCTCACACAACCAGAGGGGTACACCAAAGGTCACAACCGGCTTATGCCGCTCCTTAGGATAGCCCTGCGCAAATATCCAGACATGGTGCATGCTCTCGATGTGCGCCACATCATGTACAACGAGCAACTGGAATATGTCAGAAAGCGTGAGGCAGAAGGCAAGGCATTGGTCATCCGTCCAACAGAGCCACTTCAAATCGGTCATGTCAGTCATGATCCTGACGAGATGCAGGCTGTCTATGACATCGGGCGCAGGGAAGGACAAAGGCAGTTGGCGAGAATCAGGGAATTTGTTGAAAAACCATAATGACCAAGGTAGCCAACCCGATAAAGTCACTTAGCGTTTGGTTACAATATACTTCTTTCCCTTGTATATGTAAATGCCTCTTGTAGGATTGGTCACAGCTTGTCCGTTTAGGTTGTAATACCGGTCTTCTGCATGATTAGAGGGAATCTCAGCAATGCCCGAAGGGTCGGCTCCAAGGAATTCATATATCTGGTTCAGGACACGCTTGCTGCGTG
>CAMJLI010000045.1 GCA_946406585.1 uncultured Prevotellaceae bacterium
CATTTCGACAAGCCATTCTTTTTCAAAATAGGAAAGTAAGACGGTGAAAGGACTGCACCTCATATGGAGGTCGTCGCCAATCATCCCAACATAGCCTATCGCGTGGAATTCTAATTCTTCAAATGGCATATTCATGCAACAGAAATATTGTCAGAGTTGTTGCACATACAGTTAAGGACCTCAAAAAGCTTTTCATCACTTTTGAGGTCCTTAACTGTATGTTTCCCTATGAAAGAGAGGGGGACTTGCTCCTATGATTGTGGATTCCTTTATAGCATCACCCGGTATTCGAGATGCGAGAGACCTATAATTGTTTTCAGCATGCACCATTCTTCTTTTTCATGCTTTCTACGTACTGTGGATACGCTGGACTGATAACGATGAAGAATCTTACTGTGGCTGCGAAAAATTTCTTTGCTGCCTTGGCGAACTTCTTTACTCTTTCTTTTCCTTCATACTTGGCAACTGCCATCGGGGTTACTTGCATTGTTTTCATAATCGTAATTTTTTAATTGTTATTTTTGTTTTTATTTTTGTTTTCTGATGCAAATGTAGGCACGTTTTCTTACCATGCAATGCTTTGGGGCATTTTTCACCGATAATTGATGCGACAGGTCGGATTTGTTGCGACATTAGGGGAAAAGAGGTGAATATATGTCGCAAAAGGCTTCAAAATCACGCAAAAAACACCATTTCCTTTCAAAATAAACAGCCAAAATGAGAAAACTGTAACAAACAGCATATCTTTTGATACATGACACCTTAATAATAATACGATTATTTTGGTAACTTTGCTTCTCCGTAGCGAAGCTACCACATTTAGAAATGGCAAGGGGGGCATTTCCCTTGCTCTTCACCCGATTATTGTTAATCATTCCAACATAACACCCAAAAAGCCTAACATGAAAAAATTTATTCTTTTCGCAATGCTTTCCAGCCTATGCCTGAGCCTGCAAGCCATCACACCTTGGGATAAAGGTGGCTTTGAGACACAACAATATCGCAACATCTTCGTGGAGATGGGCTACAGACCCATGGCAGTGGAGTTCAAACTCCGCCAAGTGTTCGATGACGTGTTCCGTGGCCCAAACAAAGTTTATTTCGAGGTAGGCGACACCTTAGGCTACATTTCAGACATCAAGAACCACGACGTGCGCACAGAGGGAATGTCGTATGGCATGATGATAGCCGTGCAGATGGACGAGAAAGACATCTTCGACCGCATCTGGCGATGGAGCAAGAAATACATGCAGCACCAGGACGGTCCTCGCAAGGGCTATTTCGCATGGAGCTGCAAGACCGACGGCACCCACAACGCAGAAGGGGCGGCCTCTGATGGAGAACTGTATTATGTCACGGCATTGATTTTTGCCTCCAACCGCTGGGGCAACGACACCGGCATCAACTATCTGGGCGAGGCTCGAAACATCCTCGACTGCTCCATGGCCAAGACTGGCGATGATGGACAGATGCCACTGCTTCATCCAGAACACCAACTCATCACTTTCACACCAGACAGATTTGGTTCGCGCAACACAGACCCCTCCTACCACATTCCTGCCTTCTATGAGGTGTGGGCGAAATGGGCTGGCGACGGGCGCTCCGACTATTGGATGGAAGCCGCACGAAAGTCAAGGGCTTTCCTTCACAAAGCCATCCACCCGGAAACAGGCCTCAACCCTGACATCTGCCAATACGACGGCACAGTGAACCAAGGTCCTTGGAATAGAGGAGGGGGCAATTTCAGATACGACTCATGGCGTGTGCCCATGAACATAGCACTCGACTACGAATGGAGCTGTGCCGACAAGGAATGGCAGCAGGAATATGGTGAGCGCATACAAAACTTCTTCTACTCGCAAGGGATTGACAAATATGTGGACCAATATCGCGTAGATGGCTCCTTGCCGGCAGAGAACGAGATTCTGGTAGCTGGAGGATTCCGGAAACTCCGCCACAGCATCGGTCTGATGTCTACTCTTGCTGCAGCATCTGTCCTCTGCAGCCACGACAAGAGCAAGGAATTTGTTGATGCTCTCTGGAATGCCAAGCACGAACCTTTCGAAGATGGGTATTTCGATGCCTATTACGACGGGCTGCTTCGACTCTTCGCATTCATGCACCTCAGCGGACACTACCGAGTCATCTTCCCTCAAACTCCTTTGTGCGTGGTGAGGACAGGAGACCTGTCCATGACCATCGATGCCAATGGGGGTGGAAAAATACTCTCGTTCAAGCACAATGGCAAGGAAATCCTGTCTCAGTCGAGGACGCCAGAGTCTTTCGGAAGCACTTTCTGGACTAGTCCTCAAAAGGAATGGAACTGGCCTCCGGTTCCTGAATTTGACAAGATGCCTTACACCATAGAGCAGAAAAGTCCCACACTCGTCATGACAAGCAAAGTGTCTGAGAAATTGAAATTCAGGGTGCGCAAGACTTTTGCTGCGAAGGACAATGCCATCGCCATCACCTACACCATCATCAACGAGGGTGACAGCATACGCCGTGTGGCTCCTTGGGAAATCAGCCGTGTCAGCAACGAAGGCCTTGTGTTCTTCGATGCCGACCCCAAGACAATATTGCCGGCAGACCTCATTCCTTTCAGTGCGCAGTATGGTGCAGTGTGGCACTCCGCCGACGAAGCCAGAGAAAACCGCAAGATCAACGCCGACGGCAAAGGTTGGCTGGCATACACAAACAATGGTCTGCTGCTGATAAAGACATTCAACGACCTGAAAGCAAAGAAGGCTGCTCCCGGGGAGGCTGAGATACAAGTATATGTGAACAGAGGAAAGACATACGTGGAGCTGGAAAGCCAAGGTGCTTACACAACCCTGAAACCCGGTCAGTCGCTCGACTGGACGGTGACATGGCGGATGCTGCCCTACGATGGCCCAGCCTCGCCCTCCGCAGCATTGCTTCAGATGGTGAGGAATGCCAAATAACAATGACAAGGCAAGACACCCAAGTCCTAAAGGGATTGGCCATTCTCATGATGCTCTTCCTGCATCTTTTCAATGAAGTGCAGAAAGCAAACTTATGCGTGAATTTTATTCACCTGGGAGACAAGCCTCTGACATTTATCATGACAAGAATGGCCAATCCCGTACCTTTGTTCGTAATGCTGTCGGGCTATGGCTTGTATGCAGTAAGCATGAAAGGAGACAAAAACCGATGGACAAGATTGTGGAAATTGGTGAAACGCTATTGGCTGATTTTGGCAATCTTTGTCACCATCGGACATTTCTTGTTTCCACAAACATACCCTGGCAACCTTGCCAACATAATCAAAAACATTACAGCCTACGAAACAACATACAACAGAGAACACTGGTTTTTGTTTCCATACATGCTACTTGCCGTGACATCGCCTTGGTTGTTCAGGATGTGCAACCGTTATAATACTTTTGTCGTCTTGGGGGTAACATACTTTCTTTACCTTGCAACATGTTATTTAATCAAGTACTACGGCCCGTCATACCTTTTCACACACATGGCTCCATATCAACCTGTTTTATATGGTTTCCTATTGTTCAATTTCATATTGGGTGCCTTGGCTTGCAAAAATCATTGGCTTGAGAAATCTAAAAAAACAATAGTGGTACGTTTCGCATGGGGCGCCCTTTTATTGCTATGTGTGCTGCGCTGCTGCATGTCTACATCAGCGTTCCACAACCTTTTCATATTTGCATTGATGTGGCTGTGGATTCAGACGACACGACCCGCAAAAATAGACAAGGTCTTGCACCACCTTGGCGACCATTCCATGAACATGTGGCTGATACATACATTCTTCTGCACATATCTCTTTCACGACTTCATATATGGCTTCAAGTACCCGGCGCTTATATATTTGGTGCTCATCGCTGTGAGCTATCTTTCTTCATGTGTCATCAACTGGATAGACAAGAAAATGACGCATTATTTCGCAAAATGAAGAAAAAAACGCACTAACACCACAAACCTTTCGGTTTTTTTTTGTAAAATTGCAAACAAAAACCGATTCGATGATGAAAAAGACATTTTTGCTGATTGCAACCTTGATGATGACATTGGCTGCAACAGCCCAGACGTACACCGCAACCGACGTGCTCGGCACTGCTCTCAAGGTGAACAAGTATTTCATGAACAAATATGCCGACCCCACCCTTGACACCAACGTGGGACGCATACGTCCAAGCAGCCTGTGGACACGCGCAGTGTATTACGAAGGGCTCATGGCTCTAAACGAGATTGCACCCGACCCATCGTTCATAGACTACACCGACCGCTGGGCCAACCACCACAAATGGACACCACGCAACGGCATAAAGACGACCGATGCCGACGACCAGTGTTGTGAGCAAACATACCTTGACCGCTACATGATGACCAAAGACAACCGCATGATTGTACATGTGAAAGAGAATTTGGAAAACCAGATGAACACCGGCAAATACAACTACTGGCACTGGATTGACGCCATACAGATGGCCATGCCGGTTTACAGCAAAATGTATAAAGTGACCGGCGAACGAAAATACATCGACTATGCCATGAGCATGTACACATGGAGCCGTGACACATGCGGTGGCGGCTTGTTCAACACTGCTGAGGGATTGTGGTGGCGCGATGCCGACTACGTGCCTCCCTACAAGGAGAGCGACGGGCAGAACTGCTACTGGAGCAGAGGCAGCGGATGGGTGTATGCAGCATTGGTGAAGGTGATGGGCGACATTGGCAAGAAAGACAAATACTACAAACGCCTCAAGAAAGACTTCATCCTCATGAGCGAAGCATTGAAGGCTTGCCAGCGCGAGGATGGCCTGTGGAATCCATCTCTCGTATCTCCAGTAACTTATGGTGGCAAGGAACTGACGGGCACGGCCTTGTTCCTCTACGGCATCAGCTGGGGCATCAACAACAAGATTCTCAAAGCCAAGGCCTACCGCGATGTCTGCGACAGGGCATGGGCCGCCTTGGTGAAAGACTGCGTTCACCCTGATGGCTTCCTCGGATATGTGCAAGGCACAGGCAAGGATCCATCGGCAGGACAGCCTGTCACCTATACCAAGGTTCCCGATTTCGAGGATTATGGCACAGGGTGCTTCTTGCTCGGCGCCTCGGAATACTATCGGATGCTGAGCAAGCAATAAGCCAAGAACTTAAAGTTCCCTAAAGACCTTAAAGACCTTAAAGACGCTATTGTCCTTAAGGTCTTTTATAATCGAATTTGTCGATGTCCAGATATCCGCCCAAGCGTTTTGTGGCATAGCAGAATATTGCATATTTTGTCCCCATGAAAAGGCGGCGATAGTCGAAGCGCATCTTGTAGTCGGAACCTATCTTGGTCCATTGCTGTCCGTCGAGGCTGTAATGGAATGTGGCAATGTCGCGCCCAGGCATGAAGTCGCCATCGATACGCAGCCATACTTTCTGCTGTGCGAGACTGACCGTCTCCACAACTTTCTCATCCACCTTCTCCACCTTCTTCTCCTTGTCTGAGAGGTTCACCTCCTGCTCCGACATTTCAAGCGTGAGGCGCTTGCCTTGTTTCTTCACCGTGAGCACCCCAGAATGTCCGTTGAAGGCAGCAAAGCCGGCGCAGTCGCCATCTTTCAGATGCGACAAGTCGAGCATCACCGATGCGCTGCAATTCGGACCTTCCATCCTCTGTGTCAACGTATTGGGAGCGAGGTACAGATTCTGCACCACACGCGAGGTCTTCAGTCGAAGCCATCCAGGCCTCTCAACAAGCGACCATGCCTTGTCTACAGGGTTGTGGTTCCACTGCCATCTTATGTCCATTGTCTGGTTGTTGAAATCATCGCTTGCCACGATTGTGGCATCTGGCATTCCGGTCACCAATCGGCGCATGTGTGTGGGAACACGACCTTCCTCGTCTCCAAGCATTGGCCATCCGTCAATCCAGCGGCATGGCATCACCGTAAGCACACGCCCCACGGCTCCCCTGTCTTGGAATATTATTCCATACCAGTCGCCGTCTTGAGTGTCTACGATAGTGCCCTGTCCCACATGAGGAAACCCGCCATAGTCGCTCTCCAGTATCACTTGTTTCTCGTATGGTCCATGAATGTCGTCGGCACGGTAGCACACCTCCCTGCGATGACGCCCGGGAGCATAGACATGTGAAATCATCAAAAGATAGTATTTCCCATTGTGCTTTATCACCCTTGAGCCTTCGAGCAGTCCTCTCTCGTCTGCCTCACGCTTGAACAGTTGGCAATGCGACCCTTCCACTACACCCGACAAGTCAGGTTTCAACTCGCACATCTCTCCCGTGCCAAATACCACATACACCCTTCCATCGTCATCAAAGAACAATGTGGCGTCGTGAAAGTGACGCAGCCTCGACACTATGTTCCATGGGCCTTCCGCCTTTTCTGCCGAACAGATATAGGTGTCGCCCATGGCTCCACCTTCGTTGGGTGCGAAAAGAGCATAAAACTTTCCATTGTGGTATTTCAGTGATGTGGCCCATTGGCCTCGTCCATATACGGTGCCTTCCTGAAGGTCATATTTCGGAGAGTCGGTGAGCTTGTCGAAGATATACCCCACTGTCTCCCAATTGGCCAGGTCTTTCGACTTCATCACTGGGGCTCCAGGCATCAGGTGCATGGTGGTGGTCACCATGTAGAACGTGTCGCCCACCCTGATGACATCCGGGTCGGGTACGTCGCTCCACAACATGGGATTGGTGATGTATGGCGTTCCCACTTTATCTACAGTATTTGCCACTTCAGATTGTGCCTTGGCGCCCAGCGGCAGTGCCATGAGCATGGACGCCATTATCAACTGCTTTGTCAATGTCTTCATGATATGTTCTGTTTTTATTTTTTTATTCTAATTACAGGGGCTATTTTATTAACTTGCTCTTTGGGCAAGTCTATCACCAACCCTTCGGCTGTCTGTTTCACTTTCAGTTTCCCAAATCCTAAAAGGTAGGCAGAAGATATGGACTTTTTAAGATAAGGATTGCCTTTTGACAATGACTCGACCACTATCCGGCCATCCTCAGGCCATCCCATAGCTGTCACATACAGGTATTGTCTTGTCTGATTGAAGCGTATGTCCTTTGAATTCATGTTGCCATATTGCCCATCATTGAATCCTTGCGCCTGCAACTTGATGTCAGACTCAGCAACAGGACCTTCGCCGAAGACATGCCATGGCCTTGTGCCGAAGATGCTTTCACCATTGCTTGTCATCCATGCTTCCAAGTCGTCGAGCACCTTGGCCTCCTTCTCATCGTATGTGCCATCAGACCTCAGCGGGATGTTCAACAGCAAGTTACCATTTTTCGACACTATGTCCACCAACTGTTTCACCACGGTGGCAGCATCCTTGTATCTCCCATTTTCATAAATGCTTGTGTTGTAGTGCCATCCGCCTATGCAGTTGCATGTCTGCCAAGGCTCGGGAATGATTTCGTTTGGAGCTCCACGTTCCACATCCCATGTTATGGCCTTTCGCTGCTGTTGGTCGAGTATTTTTCCAAACACCACAGCATTGGGGTTAATATTATAAAAATGTGTGGTGATTTTCAACCCACAGTCGCTGATGGGATGGAATGGCAGTACGGTGTCGTCAAAATAAATTAGGTCGGGTTGATAACGGTTGATGGCATCAAGAGTCCTGTCATAGAAATTGGTGACATAGTCCTGCGACGGGATGCATGCTCCATTTTCCCATCCCCACTGGGCATGTATCCTGTTATTGGCCCAGGAGCGGTCGCTCATGGGATGGTTTTGGGCATATAGCTGTTGTGGGTCATACCCTTCCCACCATTTGCCTTTGCCATCGGCCTTGGTAAGTCGCCCGTCATAGTACACGCCCGCCTTGCTGCCATTCACGTCATATCTTTGTGCCGGCTCATACCAAGTCCAGGCATGGTCGGCATGGAAACTGATGCCCAATGGCAGTCCATGTTTCTTGGCGGCTTTGGCCCATTCGTCGAGAATGTCGCGTTGCGGTCCTATGTTCTTGGAGTTCCAAGGTTGGTATTTCGAGTCCCACAGGTCATAATTGTCGTGGTGGTTGCCCAAGACGAAGAAATATTTAGCACCGCATCGCTTGTATCGTTCCACCAACTTGTCAGGGTCCCACCGCTCTGCCTTGAATAGCGGCAGTATGTCCTTGAATCCAAATTCCGAAGGATGTCCGTAATGCTTCAAATGCCATTGGTACTCACGGCTACCTTCTATATATAATGAGCGAGCCATCCAGTCGCCGGAGCCTTCCACGCATTGTGGACCCCAATGTGCCCATATGCCGAATTTCGCGTCACGAAACCATTCCGGGGTTGCATGTTGGCGTAGCGACTCCCATGTGGGTTGATACTTTCCCGTCTGCATCTTCTCATGCACCTCCGAGACTGGCACTTGGTAGGTCTGGGCTTGCACAACCATCCCTACAAGAAATGAAATCATTGTAGAGGACAACCTTTTGATTTTCATTTTATTTACATTATTTGGTTTGAAGTGTTCACCTTTAGTTGCTTGCCGCCTCGCCTGTGATGACAAAAGCTCCATTTTCAGGTATGGTGACAGCGATCTTGCGTTTCTTTGTCTGTTTTACTTCCTTCACGCTGCCATTGAGCTGACTGTCGTCGGTATAGCAGTTAAGTGTGGTCTTTGGTGCGAACAAAGAGAGGTCTATTGTCTTGTTCTGTGGTTGTGCCTCGGCATTGATGCCTACAAGATACCATTGGGTGCCATTCCTGCGTGCAAGTATGACATAACGTCCGGGATAGCCTTCTACAAATCGAGTCTCTTCCCAAGTTGTGGGTACATTTTTCATGAAATCCACTGCCCAAGCAGGTGCATCCTGCATGTTGCCGGGTGCGAGTGCGAAGTGTTGCACGCTGCTTTGGAAAAGCACTGCGGTGGCAAGGGCGAACACGTCGCTGGTCTTTCTCACTGTGCCCGACTTATTGTCAGCATTGTATCGTTTGTTGAGTGTGGAGCCTCCGAAGTCCATGGAACCAACGGCATTGCGTATGAAAGGATGGGTGGCTGCATTGCGTGCCTCTGCATCGCATGCCCCTTGTCCGAAATGCAGGTTCTCGCTTGCCAGCACAGCTTCCGATGCCACATAGTTGGGGTACATTCTCTCCCACCCTCTCGGCAGGGTGCATCCATGGAAAATCACTTGCAGTCCGAAATCGTTGGCATCGGTGAGGATGTCTTCATAAAGTTGCATCATCTGCTGTTTGTCACCTCCGAAGAAGTCTACCTTTATGCCGAGGATGCCATTCTCCTGCATCCATCGCATCTCCTTCCTTCGTGCTCCTGCCTTATCCATCTTGCCAATAGGCGTCTGGGGTGCATCATTCCACGAACCGTTGGAGTTATACCACAAGAATAGTCCCACTCCACGCTGCCTGCCATACCTGGCGAGTTCTGCCATCCGCTCATATCCTATCTGCCTGTCCCACCACGCGTCCACGAGCACCGAACGGTAGCCCATGGCTGCCGAGAAATCGATGTATCGTTTCTGCTCGTCGAAATTGCAGCTGCCATCCATTCCGATAATCCACGACCACGAACCTTTGCCATAGGTGTAGTCCTTGGATGGCTCATACTTGGGACTTGTCAGGTCTGTTGCCACGGTGGTCTCCACTATTGGTGCGAGGGTGCGCCCCAAGGTGATGGTTCGCCAAGGGGTTTCAGAGGGCAGACAAACGGCAGGGGTAGTACTTCCCACTCCGTTCATCTCTCCTTTTTGTGGGAATCCTATGCGGTAGTGGTTGCCCTGCTCGTTGAGCAGTCGACAGCCCACATAGTTGCCGTCGGTGCCGGTCTCGCTTATAAGCAGCCATCCCTTGTCGGCGTTTTTGAAAAGGCATGGGAAGGAGTAGCCTTCGCCCCATCCGTTTTTGCCCGTTTCTCCGTCGAGGGTGTATGATGTTTCGTAGCTGGGTGACGTCCTTGCGAATCCTCCCATCGGCTTCGACTGCGGACAAAGGAAGGTGGTGGTGCCTTGTGGGAGCACAAAGCCGCTGACTTCCTCTTCCACCACTGCGACACGAGTGTCGCGCTTGGGATAGAGACGATAGCGGAATGCCACGTCACGGTCGCTAACCCTGAATATGACATCCATCACATGCTGTCCGTCTTTTTCAAACTGGCATACTGCTTCAGTAGCCTTATAGTTGACGTGGCTCTGCTTGATGGTTTTCAAGACATACTCATCTGTCACCGTCTTCACCTCACAATCTTTCATGGCAAGGCCTTGTCTCAAGTCCATCACATTCGTCTTCAGTCCAAGGGGCGAAATTTCGAGAAAGGGGATGCCTTCCAAATTCACCTGATAGGATGGTTTTCCTCCTTCGTCGCTCACCACGACACATAGTTTCCCGTCTGGACTGTTGAATTGTTTTTCCATCGCATAGGATGTTGCGGCCATCAGAAAGAGGGCGGCGCTCATAAGAATTTGTTTCATGAATGGGTAAGATTATGTCAATTTTGTTTATTGTCTACAAACTTGCCTACAAAATTAATGAAAAAAAGACTTACAAGGGATGCACTACTGTTGCACATCCTTTCAAAAAAGTAACATAATCAAAAATGTATAAATCAGTTGCCGTCGGGTTTCTTGGAATCCATGCTTTTGGCGTCATACCATTTGAAGTCGGCATGGGCATCGGGGTGAGCTGGGTCGAAACCCGTCCAGTCGGGGCGCAGACCTTTCAAAAATGGGAGATTCAGCTCTTGCATGCCCTTTACCACCATTTTGGCCACCTCGTAAGCGCCATAGGTGTTGAAGTGGGTGTTGTCTGCCAATGGCTTGTCCTGTCCAGGATAGGTGTTTGCCGGATAATGCACCAATGCCTTTTTGCTGTCTTCATACCCTAATGTCTCGAAAAACGTGCGTGTCATCCCGTTGAGGTCTATCACCGGCACATTCTCACGCTCCGCCACCGATAGCATGGCAGCGGGGAAGTCTCCATGTGTGTCCTTGATGTGTTTGTTGTCATCTTGCCAGAAACGTCTTTGTGTCGGAGTGCAGAAGATGATGTTGCCACCGGCCTGCCGCACCTTGTCAACAAATATTTTCAAGTTGTAGACATAGTGATACCACGCACCGTCACCTGGCCGTTTCTCCTTTTCGTCGTTGTGTCCGAACTCGCACACCACATAGTCACCTGGCCGCATCATGGTGAGAATCTTCTCCAAGCGGTTGCCTCCAATAAAAGTGCGTGCCGTCAATCCGCTCTCGGCATGGTTGGAAATGGCAACAGATGAGTCAAACCATCGTGTAATCATCTGCCCCCAACTGGCCCATGGCTCGCTTTCCTGGTCCACCACGGTGGAGTTTCCACAAAGGAAGATTGTCGTGGCTGTTGTGTCGCGTTCTATCTGTATCCTACTCACGGCGGGTGCGGCTCCATTTATTTCTATGGTAAGGCTATCATCCCAATTGAGGTATGCTTTCTCTCGGTCTTTCAATTTCACGATTTCCTCACGCTGCCCCTTGTCGGTGACGGCAATGTATCGTGGAGAACGTTTGTTCACGATGAACGAATAGTCGGTCATTTGTCCTCGCTTGGTGACGGCATTTTCCACCATCAGCCGTCGCGACTCGGCACGCAGCACCGTTTCCGCCTTTCTCTTTTTGCTTCCCACGGTGACGGTAACCTTGTAGTTTCCGTCGGGCACCTTCACGGAAAAGTATTGCGGACTGCTGATGTTTACATCATAGGTTCCTGTCTGTGCGTTGGCTGTCAGGGCTGCAACGCACAAAAATGAAAACAAGGCTAATAATCTCATGTTGTTCAGTCTAAGTGGAACACTTCTTCTATTGGGATGGTCACTGGCGAGTTGTCGGGGTTCACTTCCATGATGTCTGCCATCATGTCCCACCATTTCTGGGTTATTTCATCCACATTTGATGTGTCTTGGCTGTTGGTGTCGCTCATGCACTCTTGGTATCCGAAGAGGATGTTGGTCTCTTTGTCCCAATAGATACTGTAGTTGCACACTCCTGCATCCTTTATCATTTTCACCAATTCGGGCCAAATGGCTGCATGTCGCTTGGCGTATTCCTTTTCGCATCCTGCCTTGAGGAACATCTTAAAAGCATA
>CAMJLI010000046.1 GCA_946406585.1 uncultured Prevotellaceae bacterium
ATGCTGAAGTGCTCACCAAATTGGGATGCCGCCCTCTGGCTCTTTATGGCAACATCTTTATTGCCAGCATACCTTTGCGTGCTCTTCCTGCCTTGTCGCTCCAGCCTGAAGTGATGCGCATTGAGGCCGGGCAGGGCACCAGCATACAGATGGACACCACTACCGTGCTCATGGGTGGGGCGAGGGCTCATCTGGGGGAGGGGCTGCCACAGGCTTTCACCGGAAAAGGGGTGCTGGTGGGGGTGGAGGATATCGGCTTCGACCTTACACATCCCAACTTCTATGATGATGCTTCGGCTACCAATTACCGCATACGAAGGTTTTGGGATTTCCTTTCCACTGACACCATGGGAAGCCATTGCTATGTGGGGGCTGATTACACAACAGAGGAGGCCATCAAGAACTATGCGCATTCCAGAGATGGCTTGTTGCAGACTCATGGCACCCACACCCTTGGCTCTGCTGCCGGCAGTGGCTACGACACGGCATACAGGGGCATGGCTCCTGAGGCTGACATCTGCCTTGTAAGCAATGCTGTGTCTGAAGACTTGGCTCTGATAGACTCTGCCGACGTTTACAAGTTCACCTATGCCACAGATGCCCTGGGATTCAAGTATATCTTCGACTATGCGGATGCTTTGGGAGTGCCTTGCGTGGTGTCGTTCAGCGAAGGCTCTTCGATGGATTTCAGGGGTGATGACCAATTGTATTATGAAATACTCGATAGCATCACCGGACCTGGACATATCCTTGTGGCATCGGCTGGCAATTCAGGACATTTCATCAATCATGTGCGCAAGCCTGCCGAATTGCAGAGCACCGAGGTCACTATAATTTCCCCTGGAAAGGCTTCCTATTTCTCGGCCAAGAGCAAAAGCGATAAATACACTCTCTTGTTCCATCTTACAGGAAATAACGGAGAAACCGCAGATTATCCCATTTCTGTTGCTGGTGTATATGCTGCACCCGACACTCTGGTCACAGATACTCTGCTCGTGGGTGAGAAACCTTATTACTTTACGGTCAATTGCTATCCTTCATGCTTCAATCCATCGGA
The DNA here is from genome assembly GCA_946406585.1 of uncultured Prevotellaceae bacterium. The sequence continues at coordinate 1,058 of CAMJLI010000046.1, forward strand.
GAATGTGTTGGAGGTGGTGTTGCAGACCGATGGGTTGTTGGGGCAGGGGCACTATGTCGGGGTGGAAATCATAGGCAATCAGGTGGAGGTGGAATTGTTCCGTGGGGTGGGGTATCTGATCCCTCATGACGCTGCCCTCGGCGACAATGCCTTTTCGCTTCATTCTCCAGGAAGCGCGCCTTCTGTTATTTGCGTGGGCGCTACTGGCTACCGTACTGGCATCGTCAACTACAAGGGCGAATATCGTCCCTATGACATGGGAACGTCTGGCAAGAGGAGTGAATACTCTTCTGTCGGACCCACTTTCGACAATCGCATAAAGCCTGATGTCATGGCGCCTGGTACAAATGTCATTTCTTCCTACAGCAGTTTTTATCTTGAGAACAATCCCGATGCGGGCGATATTCTCTCTGATGTGGCTCATTTCGACTTCCAAGGACGCACGTATGCGTGGAACGCCAATAGTGGGACATCGATGTCTACTCCTGTGGTGGCTGGTGCCATCGCTCTTTGGCTGCAAGCAAAGCCTGACCTCACTCCCGAACAGGTGTTGGGCATCATAAGCAGGACTTCGCGCCATTATGATGAATCTCTAGAATATCCAAACAACTTGTACGGATATGGCGAGGTGGATGCTTATGCCGGCTTGCTTGATGTATTAGGCTTGTCGAATGTCAAGGGGATTTCTTCCAATGCACCAAGGGGTGTGGACTTTTCCATGGCCGATGGCTTGTTGCTCATACGTCTTGACAAGCCATCCATGGCTCCTGCCAACATAAGTATTTATGCCACTTCGGGTGTCATGGTGAAAAAGGCGCAAGTGCTGAGGGGAGGGCAGGAGTGCGTTGTAGACCTCCGTTCGTTGCCAAGTGGTGTCTATGCCGTGCAGGTGGACAGCCAAGATGCCAAAGGGTCTACATTGGTCAGAAAATGATCGGACGGGGCTGATGGACGCAAAAAAGCAATGCCGGCAGATGCCGGCATTGTTCAAGTGACTCTCTCATGATTGGGGTTCGTGTTTCTTTGGGATGGCGAACCTTACCTTTTCGCTTTCATCGCGCTTTTCGTGGTAGAACTTTTTCAGGGGATTTGCCATTGGCTCGTCGTATTCGGCGCGGTGGCGGAAGGTGTCTATGGCAAGATAAATGGCATTTCTTAGCGCCGATTCGTCGGCCTGGCCTTTTCCTGCTATGTCAAAACAGGGCGTGATGCCCGGGGATGTGTGCACTAAGGGCAGTCCTGCTGTCAGTGTCAGCCTCCCTTCCTCGGCAAGCAGGCGCAGCGGCATCATTGCTTGGTTGTAGTACATGGCAAGAATGCCATCAAAATTTGAGTGAAGCATGTTGCTGAAGAACTCGTCTGCCGGATATGGGCCATATATGCCCACGCCCTCGTTGTGCATTTCTGTGATGGCTGGTTTCAGTATGTCTTCCTCTTCTGCACCCGATTGGGGGTTTACTTGCAATAGGGCTATGCGAGGGGTGGACAGACGGAAATCTCGCTTCAAGCTGTTGAAGAAGGTGGTGCCCTTGTCCACTATGAGGTCCTTGCGCAATTCGCGCAGGGCATCTCCCAGTGGCATGTCGTCTGTCACCGATGCTATTCTCAAGCCTCCGTTCACATGTATCGTAAGGCTCTTGCCGTCGTGGCTCGTGGCTCTTTCAATGTGCTTCGTGGTTGAGGGGGAGTCCAGGCCGTCTTGGTTTTCTTCTTCTGCTACAGGTGATGTCACCAGTACGTCGAACAATTCCTTCTCGAAGTCGCTGAGTGCTCTTTCCAAAGCCAATTGTGCGGCTTTGGCGGATGCTTTGGTGGGGGTGCCTATGTCTATCTTCACCTCGTCATTGAAGCAGGTGAGGATGTTCAGACGGTTGTCGCTGGCTTCTTCTGCATTGTTTATGATGGTGAAGTTGGTTTGCAGTCCGAGGGTCTTGCGGTGGTAGGCTGCTATTTTGGGTGAGCCGTATATTATTGGAGTGCAGAGTTCTAGCATGGTGGGGTCGGAGAATGTCTTGAAGATGGTCTCGTAGCCGATGCCGTTGGTGTCGCCGTGAGTGATGGCGATGCGTATTTTGTCGTTTTCCATTGTGGTGTGTTTGTTATTGGTTGTGAGTTATTGAAAGTGAGGCTTTTGGGCGGATTTGCTCCTTTCCTCGTCTATGCGTTGTGCCGTGCTCAGCAATCCGCAGGCTGCATAAATGTCTTCGCCGCGACTTGCACGTATGGTGGTGAAGATGCCATGAGAGGTGAGATAGTCTCTTAGCCATTCCATTCGCTTTTCGTCGGTGCCATGCAGGTCGATGTCGGGTATCTGGTGGAATCTTATGAGGTTGATGCGGCAATGCAGGCCATGCAGCAGCCTCACGATGGCCTGTGCATGTTCCTTGCTGTCGTTCACGCCTCCGAAGACGATGTATTCGAATGAGAGTCTCCTTTGGTGTGTGAAATCGTAATTCCTAAGCAGTTCCACCACCTCGGCAATGGGCATGCCTCGTTCTGCTGGCATCAGCGCGGCTCGTTGTTCGTGCATCGGTGTGTGCAGGCTGATGGCCACATGGCATTCGCTTTCATCAAGAAATCTCCTCAGCTTCCCCTTTATGCCCACGCTGCTCACTGTGATGCGCTTGGGGCTCCATGCCCAGCCATAGTCGGCTGTGAGTATCTTGGTGGCTTGCAGCACGGCATCGAGGTTGTCCATAGGCTCGCCTTGTCCCATGAACACGATGTTGGTCAGTGTGTCACGTTCTGGCAGCGAATATATTTGGTTTAGTATGTCTCCAACGGTGAGGTTGCCTTCGAATCCTTGCTTCCCTGTCTGGCAGAACAGGCAGTTCATCTTGCATCCCACCTGCGACGACACGCATAGCGTGGCCCTGTCGCCGTCTGGGATGTAGACGGTCTCCACACTTTTCCCACTGGTGGTGGGGAAGAGGTATTTTATTGTCCCGTCGACGGAGTGCTGGCTGTGGGTGGGCTTCATCCGTCCCACGGTGTATGTTTCGGATAGTTTTGTCCTGTTGGCCTTTGATATGTTGGTCATCTCGTCTATGCTTTCCACATGTTGGCGATAGATCCAATCGGCTATTTGCCCACCTGTGAAGGCGGGCATGCCCAAGTCTTTGGCCACTTGTCGCAGCTCTGCAAGGTCTTTTCCTAATAGTGTTGTTTCCAGCATGGTTTTTGCGTCAGCAAAGATAGTGCAAGACAATCGAAAATCAAAGCAAAAAACAAAGTTTTTGCTCTCTTTGCCCCTAAAGACCCTATAGCCCCTAAAGACCTTAAAGACCTTAAAGTCCTTAAAGACCTTAATGCCCACACCCCCTGTCCTTTTACCAGATACTCTTACTCGTCGAAAAAAAACCTTTCACGAGAAGCCATTCTCGAACAGCAATTATATTGCTTGTTCATGGCTCTTTCTCGTGAAAGGTCAAAGAAATGTGGGTCTTAATGATGTCGCAATGTTATTTCTCTGGCATCATTGTCACTGAGATGTGGTTCTTGCTCTTGGTGATGACTTTTTTCAGGAAATTGCTGATGGCTTTTGGTGTGATGTTTTCCACTGTTTGTTTGTAGTTGGTATGGAAGTCCACGCCAAACCTGTTCCATTTGTTGAGTATTCCGAGCCAGTGGCCGTTGGTCTTTGCGTCCACGTCGGCTTGCTTCAGCAATATCTGTTTCACCTTGTTCAGGTCTTCCAAGTTGGGACTCTTGATGGTGGCTGCCATGCCTTTTGCAAATTCTGGTATTGCCTCTGCTGCCTTGTCGGGGTTGAGCATTGCAGTACCTTTTATGGTGATAAATGTGCTGAGTCCGTCGTTGTCCACATCGCTTTCGGCTCCTGCATGATATGCGGCTGAGAGGCGCTCGCGTATCTCACGGTTGAAGGTCATGTCGAGCAGGCGTCCTGCCACGTCGCTTATTACGCTGTTTTCCAATGTGTTGCTGACTGGTTTGGAGCGCCATATCTCGTTGGCTTGTGCCTGTGGGTTCTCCATCTTCTTCTCAAAGTGGTTGATCTTGTTGCCGTTTACGAAGGTGCGCATTTCCTTTGCCGTCAGGTTGGGTGTTCCTGTGGATGGCAGCGAAGCGATGTATTGTTCGATGTATTGGCGGAGCAGTGCTTCGTCGTAATTGCCCACAAAGATGAATGTGAAGTTGGCAGCATTGTTGAAGAGTTGCTTTCCTATTTCTATCACTCTGTCATAGTTGATGCTTTCTATTGCCTCGGCTGTAGGAATGCGGAAGTGTGGGTTGTTGCCATAGACGGTGCTCATCACGGAGTCTTCAAACACGGCTTGGCTGTTGCTGCTGATGTTTTTCATTTGCATTGCCACGGCATTGATTATGCGCTTGAAGTTTTGCTCGTCCTTGGTCACGTTGGTGAATCCAAGATGTACGAGTTGCATCATTGTCTCCAAGTCTTTTGGAGTGGTCTGTGCCGACAATCCGTGGCGTGAGCTGGTGATGTTGAAGCTTGTGCTCACTTGCTTGCCTGCGAGAGCTTTTTGGAGGTCTGTTTGCGAGAAGTTGCCTAAACCGCTTTGTGAGAGGATGATGCTTGCGAGTTGCAGGTTGTTGATGTCGGATTCAGGGAATATTGATTCTCCACCGCTGGCGTTGGCCACCATTTGTATCTCGTCGGCATTGAAGTCGGTGTGTTTCATCATCACCTTGGCACCGTTGGAGAGGGTGAGTTCCTTGTAGCCCAATGTGGTGTTCTCGCTTTCTTTCAAGATGCTGCCTTTTTGTGGCAGTTCTGCCATCAGCGGTTCTTGTTTCACGTTGTCCACGTAGGCTTCGAGTTGTTCTGCACGTACGGCTTTCACTGTCTTGCGCAGGTCGTCGGGTGATAATGATGCGGCTCCTTCTTTGTCTTGCAGCAGTGCGAGTGCCACGAAGTTGGTGTCGCTGTTGCAGATTATCTCCTTTGCCATCATGTTGATGATGTCTACCGAGAGCAATGGTGCTATTTGGTTCATCAGATTGTATTCATCTTCAATGGATGGTATTGGTTCTGAAGCGATGAAGTTCTGCACATATTGGGAGCAGTAGGAGTTTGTCTCGTGCTTCTCGCGATTGTTGTAGATGGTTTCCAGCTGGCTCAGGTATTCCGACTTTGCACGTTCGTATTCTGTAGCGGTGAAGCCATGGTCTTTTGCACGTTTGGTTTCGCGCAAGGCGGCAGCCAGTCCTTCCAGCTCTTTGCCCTCCTTGGGCACCACGGTGAGCATTAATGCGCTCTTGGTGCGTGACACAAGGTAGTTGCCGTCTTCTACCGATGCTTGCAGCATGGCGCTTTCGGGCTTCTTTGCCTCTTCTCCCAGTCGGGTGTTGAGCATGTTGGTCATTACGGCCAAGGCATAGTCTTGCACCATGTACGACATGTCGCTCTTTTGTTCATCGGGGATGGGGTCGCGCTTCATTGCCACCAGGAACATGGGTATGGGCTGTTCCTTGTCTTTGCCCACCACATAGATGCCCTCGTTGTTGTCTGGCACTTCCACTGGTGTCACTTTCGCTGCGTTGGCAGGCACTTTTATGTCGCTGAAGAGTTCTTTTATCTTCTTTTCTGTGCGGTCCACATCGATGTCACCCACCACGATTACGCCTTGGTTGTCGGGGCGGTACCATTTCCTGTAATAGGCACGTAGTGTCTCAGGCGAGCATTTGTCTATCACCTCCATCAGTCCGATGGGGAATCTCTCGCCATATTTCGAGTTGGGGTATAGCTCTGGCAGTTTTTGCTCCAAGATCTTCTGGGTTCCCACGATGCGCATGCGGTATTCGTTGTGCACGATGTCGCGCTCTTGGTCTATGGCCTTGGTGTCGAGGGTTATGCCGTTCGACCAGTCTTTTAGTATGAGCATGCATGAGTCGAGCGCCGACACGCGGGCTGTGGGCACGTCAGTGATGAAGTATACTGTCTGGTCGGTTGATGTGTATGCATTGAGGTTGCGTCCATATTCCACACCTATCGACTGCAGGTATTCTTGCAGCAGGTTGTCTTTGAAATGGTCGCTGCCGTTGAAGGCCATGTGCTCCAAAAGGTGTGCCAGTCCGCGTTGGTCGTCGTTTTCTTGTACCGATCCTACTTTTTGTGCAATGTAGAAACTTGCCACATGCTCTGGATAGTTGTTGTGACGGATGTAGTAGGTCAGTCCGTTGTCAAGCTTGCCCACGCGCACGTCTTTGTCTGTTGGGATGGGCTGGGGTTGTGCCAGCACTTGTGTAGCCATCCCGATGAGCAGCCATGCTGCTGCAAACATTCTACTTTTTTTCATCTTTTTCTTATTTGGTTTTGGTAATCAGGTTCTTTGGATGTGCTTGTTCGCCTGTGTGGTCTTGCCTCGTTGCAATGGGTACGTTTCAATGGTGGCATGGAAAAAATGCCCGAAACGTTTCCAATGGCATAAACCGTGCAAAAATAGTACAAATATGTGGTATATGAAAAAAATGCATGTTAAAAAGTCGTATTTCTTGATTCTTGTCTTGCTATTGATGTGAAATCCCTCATTAAATAACTTTTTCAGCATCCTCTTACGCTTTCGTTGCCTTTTTTTGTGTAAATTTGCACAAAATTTAAAAATTCATTATCATGAGAGGGAAAATCGACTGCTTCTTGGCTTGTGAGGACCTGAATGAAGCAGAGGTGACTGTTGCCCAATTGCGCGCTGACAGCACTGTGCGGCATATTTATCTGCTCGTTTCTGGGATAATGGCTGATAGTGACAAGCCCCTGCCGGATTGCACCTTTGTGCCCATAGAACGATTGGCATCCACTGCCACCGTCAAAGCCATTGCATGTCGAGCCACGGCGGATTACGTGTTGCTTTGCACCAAGTCTGCACCAGTGCAGCTTGGGATGTATGCCACCAAGAGACTGATAAGGGTGGCCGACGATTCAGGGGCATCCCTTGTCTATGCCGACCATTACTCCGTGGAGAATGGGCAGACGGTGCGTCACCCTGCCATAGACTATCAGTTGGGCAGCATTCGCGACGATTTCGACTTCGGCTCACTGCTCTTCCTTCGCACGAGTGACATACGCGACTATGTGGGGCAGGAAAACCTCCCGGAATATGATTTCGCAGGGCTTTATGACTTGAGGCTCTTTATTAGCCGGCAGGGCGCACTCATGCACATCGACGAGTTCTTGTACACCGAGTGCGAGTACGACTTGCGCACCAGCGGAGAGAAACAGTTCGATTATGTCAATCCTCGTAACAGGGAGGTGCAGGTGGAGATGGAACAAGCCGCCACCCGCCATCTTGGAGAACTGGGGGCATTGGTGGATACGTCGTCATATGCCACACCCGACTTCAAGGAGCAGGCTTTCGATTGCGAGGCATCGGTGGTCATTCCTGTATTCAATAGGGTCAAGACCATTCGTGACGCCGTGGACTCCGCTCTGGCTCAGAAGACTACGTTCAAATTCAACGTCATCGTCGTGGACAACCATTCCACCGACGGTACTACACAATTGCTCAGTGAATATGACGACCCGCACCTCGTGCACATCATACCCGAACGACATGACTTGGGAATCGGGGGGTGTTGGAACATGGCGGTGGTGGATGACCGCTGCGGACGCTTTGCCGTACAGCTCGACAGCGACGACCTGTATTCCTCGGAGAACACTTTGCAGCAGATTGTGGATGCCTTCTACCAACAGAAGGCCGCCATGGTCATCGGAGCATACAGGATGTGCGACTTCCAACTCAACACACTGCCTCCAGGAATTATCGACCATCGTGAATGGACTGATGAGAATGGACCCAACAATGCTCTGCGCATCAACGGATTGGGGGCGCCTAGGGCTTTCTTCACTCCTCTGTTGCGCAACATTCTCTTTCCCAATACCAGTTACGGAGAGGATTATGCTCTCGGACTGGCTTTCAGCCGCTCTTACCGTATCGGGCGCATCTACCGCGAACTTTATCTCTGCCGCAGATGGGGTGGCAACAGCGACGCCGCTCTTGACATCAGTAAGGTGAACGCCAACAACAGGTATAAAGACCGGCTGAGAACCCTGGAGATAGAAGCAAGAAGGCAGAACTTGGGAAAGAATGACAACTTGCAGGGCGATGGATCCTTGGAGCGATTCTTCAATCGCCAGCTGGAGAAATGGCCGGAGGCAAGACAACACTATCGTGACTTGCATGCTGTGAAAACGAGAGAACTGCAACATGCAGAGCAGGCCGTGGCTGTCAATGTGCAATGGAATCCGGCAAGAATGGTCTCCACGGGAGCAAAGATGGACAAGGCGACTCTGGCTGAAAGACCATGTTTCCTCTGTGAGAAAAACAGACCAGAGGTGCAGTTCGCCAAGGATTTCGATACCAAGCTCGACATACTTGTAAATCCCTTCCCCATTCTTCCCACTCACTTTACCATCGTGGGAAAGAGGCACCAGCAGCAGCAGATTCATGACTTTTATTATGAAATATACAGGTTGCTCGAGAGATTCCCAAGCCTCACCGTCTTCTATAATGGTCCGCGTTGTGGGGCTTCCGCACCCGACCACATGCATTTGCAAGCTGGCTCGTCAGGGGTGTTGCCCCTGCAGAAGGCATGGCCGAGGATGGCTCGAGACCTGAAGCCTCTTTACAAAATCAATGAAAACGACGGCATCTTCTCCATAGAAAATTATCCTTGCCATGCCCTGCTCGTGAAAAGCAGAAACAAGGATGTGGGCGAAAAACTTTTCAGAAAAGTGGAGAGTGTCTTGGCTTCCGAGGTGACAGAGACCGAAAGTCTACAGGGCGAAGAACCGATGCTCAACATTGTGGCATGGGTGCAGGAGGGGGATTTCCTCTCTGTGGTGTTCCCTCGTAGGAAACATCGCCCGGAGTGCTACAATGCCGGGGGGGATGAAAAGATGATTGTCAGTCCGGGTGCCATCGACATGGCTGGATTGGTCATCACGCCAAGGGAGGAAGACTTTGTGCGTCTCACTGCCAAACAGGCTGTTTCCATCTTGCAGGAGGTTTCCATTTCATCTGGCGACATGAAGAGGGTGGTGGAGGCCATAGCTGCAGACAAGAAACAAAACAACTCCATACGGATGATGGAAAAGGAACCACAGGTGAAGGTGGGTGTCGTCTCCGGCATTCACATCTCTTTCACACTCAACAAGCCTTACATGGCAAAGGGAGAGAATGTCGAGGGGGTGCAGCAGGTGGACTTTTCCGATGGATGCATCTCTTGGAATGGTAATTTGTATAGGGAATTGCTCTTTGTTCCCAAGACACAGGATGCCTCGTTCTCGCTGTCTGATGTCACTATTGGGGTGGACTTCCACTGGCAGCGAAAGGAAACTCAGTCTTTCTTGGGGATGCTAAGATTGGTGGTGGAGGCCGATAAAATATATGCTATCAATGAGTTGTCTGTGGAAAACTATCTTGAGAGCGTAATCTCAAGCGAGATGAAGGCAACTGCTTCTCTCGAACTGCTCAAGGCTCATGCCGTCATCTCTCGTAGCTGGCTCTTGGCTCAGATGGAACGCAGAAAGCGCGTGCAGTCGTCGGGCGACAGCTTCTTCTCTTTCGTCAAGAAGGATGATGAAATCATACGATGGTATGACCGTGAGGACCACACCATATTCGATGTCTGTGCCGACGACCACTGTCAGCGGTATCAGGGCATCACTAAGGCTACGGAAAAGAGGGTGGCTGAAGCAGTGAAGGCTACTCGAGGAAAGGTGCTTGCTTATGGCGACGAGGTGTGTGATGCTCGCTTCAGCAAATGTTGTGGCGGTGTCACCGAGGAGTTCCAGTATTGCTGGGACAACGTGCCTAAACCTTATCTTAGGGCTGTAAACGACAGTGCCGACGCCTCTCTGCCCGACCTTAGGGTGGAACAGAATGCTTCTCGGTGGATCTTGGGCAATCCTGACGCTTATTGCAACACTACTGACCATAAGGTGCTCGCACAGGTGCTCAACGACTATGACATGGAGACGAATGACTTCTACAGATGGACGGTGGAGTATTCGCAACAGGAACTGTCGGCACTATTGGCAAAGAAACTGAAAGTGGAATTTGGCGACATCAAGGCTCTTCTTCCTGTAGAGAGGGGCAGGAGCGGGCGCCTTTCCAAACTGCGCATAGAGGGCACCAGGACGTCACTCACCATTGGCAAGGAACTTGAAATACGACGTGCTCTGAGCGAGACGCACCTGCTCAGTTCGGCTTTTATCGTAAAGGCAGAAGGCGACAGCCATGGCGTTCCTGCGCGCTTCATCCTGCATGGGGCAGGATGGGGGCATGGCGTGGGATTGTGCCAGATAGGAGCTGCCATGATGGGAGAAAATGGTGCCGCATACGACGAGATACTGTTGCACTATTACCAAGGTGCTGAAATAAAGAAACTATATAAATAGACAAAATGGGAAAAAAGAGAAATCCATGGACTTGGATACCTACGCTCTATTTCGCCGAGGGACTGCCCAATGTGGTGGTGATGACCGTCGCGGTGGTGATGTATATGGAAATGGGCATGACCGACACCGAAATAGCTCTCTATACGAGTTGGTTGGGACTGCCGTGGGTCATCAAGCCGCTTTGGAGCCCTTTCGTCGATTTGTTCAAAACCAAACGTTGGTGGGTGCTCTCCATGCAGTTGCTCCTGGGGGCGGCGTTTGCTGGCGTGGCTTTTACCGTAAAAACGGATTTCTGGTTTCAGGGAACGATGTTCTTCTTCTTCCTAATGGCATTTTCCAGTGCCACTCACGACATCGCCGCCGATGGATTCTACATGCTCGACCTCGATAGTCACGACCAATCGTGGTTTGTTGGAATACGAAACACGTTCTACCGCATAGCTGTAATCTTCGGACAAGGCGTACTCGTATGGATGGCTGGCGAATTGCAGAAAATATACC
>CAMJLI010000047.1 GCA_946406585.1 uncultured Prevotellaceae bacterium
GCTCGGAACCGAAGAGTCGCATGAGCTTGTCTTCCAAAGAAACGTAGAACACGGAGGAGCCCGGGTCGCCTTGACGACCGGCACGACCACGCAACTGGCGGTCTACACGACGGCTCTCATGCCGCTCTGTACCAATGATGGCAAGACCGCCGGCAGCCTTTACTTCCGGAGTCAGCTTGATGTCGGTACCACGACCTGCCATGTTGGTGGCTATAGTAACTGCACCCAGACCATCTGTACTGCGTCCTGCCTGTGCCACGATGTCGGCTTCTTTTTGGTGTAGCTTGGCATTCAGAACGTTGTGGGGAATCTTGCGCATGTTAAGCATACGTGAAAGCAATTCGGAGATTTCCACGGATGTCGTACCAACGAGCGTCGGGCGTCCTGATTCGCGCATGGCTACTATTTCATCAATCACGGCCTTGTATTTCTCACGTTGTGTGCGATAGATGCGGTCGTTCTGGTCGTTGCGGGCCACTGGCTTGTTGGTTGGGATTTCCACTACGTCAAGTTTGTAGATGTCCCAGAATTCTCCTGCCTCCGTGATGGCGGTACCTGTCATGCCAGCCAACTTGTGGTACATTCTGAAATAATTCTGCAAGGTGATGGTGGCATATGTCTGCGTGGCTGCTTCCACCTTCACATGTTCCTTGGCTTCGACTGCCTGGTGCAAGCCGTCGCTCCAGCGCCTGCCTTCCATGATACGGCCTGTCTGTTCGTCTACAATCTTCACCTCTCCGTCTATCACCACATACTCGTCGTCCTTGTTGAACATCGTGTAGGCTTTCAGCAACTGTTGAAGAGTATGGACGCGCTCACTCTGCAGTGCATAGTGGCTCATGTATTCATCTTTGAGCTTCAGGCGCTCGTCTTCGCTGAGGTCTTTGCGGTTCTCAAGTGCCGACATCTGGGCTGTGATGTCGGGCAGCACGAAGAGGTCTTTGTCTTTCACTTGCTTTGCAAGCCATTCTGTTCCCTTGTCTGTCAGGTCTACGGAATTTATCTTTTCGTCCACCACGAAATATAGTGGCTCCACTGCTTCCGGCATGCGGCGGTTGTTGTTCTGCATGTATTCCTCCTCAGTGGCAAGCATGCCGGCTTTTATGCCTTCTTCTGAAAGGTATTTGATAAGGGCCTTGTTCTTTGGGAGGGCTTTGTGCGAGCGGAAGAGCGAAAGGAAGCCTTCAGTGAGCATTGCCTTGTCGTTGGTCTCCGTGCCTTTGGTTATCTTTTGCCTTGCGTCGGCAAGATAGTCGCTGGCAAGACGACGTTGCACGTTCACGAGTTGTTCCACCAGAGGTTGGAATTCTTCGAACATTTGGTCGTCGCCACGCTCCACGGGACCGGAAATGATGAGTGGGGTTCGGGCATCGTCTATCAGCACGGAGTCCACCTCGTCTACAATTGCATAGTTGTGGGCTCGTTGTACAAGGTCGGAGGGGGAGATGGCCATGTTGTCGCGAAGATAGTCGAAACCAAATTCGTTGTTGGTGCCGAATGTTATGTCGGCTTGGTATGCCTTGCGACGCTCTGCAGAGTTGGGGCGGTGCTTGTCGATGCAGTCTACTGAAAGTCCGTTGAACATGTAGAGCGGACCCATCCATTCTGAGTCACGTTTTGCAAGATAGTCGTTCACAGTCACCACATGCACGCCGTTGCCAGTCAAGGCATTAAGAAATACAGGAAGGGTGGCTACAAGGGTCTTTCCCTCACCTGTTGCCATTTCGGCTATCTTTCCTTGATGAAGCACGGCTCCACCGAATAGCTGGACATCGTAGTGTATCATGTCCCATTTCAGGTCGTTGCCTCCTGCCAGCCAGTGGTTGGAGTAGATGGCTTTGTCGCCTTCTATTCTTACAAAATCTTTGGTGGTGGCGAGCTCGCGGTCGAAATCGGTGGCTGTAACTACCACTTCTTCATTCTCTGCAAAACGACGGGCTGTGTCCTTTACTATGCTGAAAGCTACAGGGAGCACCTCGTCAAGAGCTCCTTCATATATCTCAAGAATGTTTTTCTCTATCTTGTCTATCTCGTCGAATATCGGCTTGCGTTCGTCGATAGGAGTCTCTTCTATCTTCGCTTTCAATTCTTCTACCTTGGCTCGCTCTTCTTTAGCAGAGTCTTGTACGAACTTCTTTATTTCAGCTGACTTCGCACGCAAGCCATCATGACTCAATGATTGTATCTCCGGATAAACAGCTTTTACGCGCTCTACTATAGGCTGGATCAGTTTCATGTCGCGAGTCGACTTGTTGCCGAACAACGACTGCATAATCTTTAAAAAACCCATTTCTTTTTATTTCGTTTTTGTTTGTTGCTTCAATAATCGTGCAAATTTAAGCATTTAATTCCAAACTGCCTTGTTTTTTACGATTGATTATGTTTATTTTGTGGATTATCGAGATTTTTGAAGTCTTTTTGACTTTCGCCTCAACAATATGTTGTGGGACATGATCTTCATCAGCAAAGATAATGCCATTATTAGCATTCCTTCTGCATATTTTTGGAAAAAACCTCCCAAAACGAACAAAATGCATAGAATAAGCCATGCTTTCCACCACCAATGGTCTTTGCCCTTGTGGCTGTTGCGGCACAGGGGGATGAAAAAAAGCAGGTGTAGTGGGTTGAGAAGCAGAATCTGCAAGTTAAGACTTACAGTGGGGTGGTGTGAGAATATCATCAATGCCAGCACCACGCCCGACAGTCCGCAGACGAGCAGCATCACCAGGTCGTAGCCCCATTGCATTTTCAATGTCTTCTGCTCAACTGCAATAATTATTAAGGTGACTATCAGCAGAATGATGGAACATGCCGTTGGACTTATGGGAAAACCTTCTTCTTCCACTTGTATTCCTCCTTGCAAGACATCAAAGGTCTGCTTCACCAATGGTCGTTCTTCATTGTTTGATATTATTGTGGCTTTTGAGAAGTCTTGCATGAGATTTGACGGCAAGAATTGCTGCTGGCTTCTCGACGTGGGCTTGTCTGCATTCAAGCCGAGGAGCAGGTCGATGCCGAATTGATTCCATGGGTAATTGGCAGTGCAGGCATGCACCATGTCGCGAAAGGTGATGTCTTCGTCTCTTGCGTTATTGTAACCAATCTTGCCTGACAGATGGTCGGCAATCATGTCACGGGCACGAGTGGTGCAGTTGTCGTGGAAGAAGTTGTAGCGATAGGTCACATTTTCAGGAAGGGCATTGATGGCCAACGCTTGCATGATGGCTTCTTTCTCCGATTCTGTAAGATTCAAGGTCTGTTGGGTCACGCTGCAGTTGTAGTAGGAGTATTCTGCAAGAAACTGGTTCATTGTATATGCTCCCATGCAATAGTCGGTCAGGCCGAATATGAAACGGGGGATGAAATAGGGCTGGTCGAAACTGAAAACACCATAATTGATGACAATGTCTTGACCGGTGATGCTGTCGCAACAGCGAATGGCTGTGTGGCCATACAGACTGTATATCTCATCGTGTGGCGAACAGGTCAGCAGACTTATTTCCATATTACGAAACTGGCTGTCTTGATTGTCGTCTGCAAGACACTTGATGCTTGTGAAAAAAAGCATTGTTGATATGAATGACATCAGCCAAATGCGATGGGCTGATGGCGTGGAGAATGTTTTCATGTTGCAAAATTAGTAATTTTTACTACATCCCTAAAGTTAATAGTCGTTAAAGTGTTGCCTTGCCACGCTTTTTTTACTACCTTTGCCTAAAATTTGGTGTATTATAACCTGAATAATGGGAAATAACAAGAACAAAACCCGCGGACGTCAAGGTTTGCAGGTCTTTACTTTGTGCATTAGCACTTCTATGGTGCTTATATTATTAGGTATGGTGGTGTTGACCGTATGCACGGCAAAAAACTTGTCTGCCTACGTTAAGGAAAATCTCAAGGTCACCATGTTGCTTGGGCAGGACATTACTGATTCTGAGGCTAAGCAGTTGTGCGACAACCTCTCTGCAAAGCGATATATATATGCTTTGGAGTATATTAGCAAAGAGCAGGTGCTTGAAGAGCAAACCAAGGAACTGGGGGTCGACCCATCGGAGTTTGCCGAAACCAATCCTTTCGTTTCTTCTGTTGAGTTCCAACTGAATGCTGATTATGCCAATACAGACTCGTTGAAATGGATTTCAGAGGAGTTGACTAAATTGCCCGATGTAACGGAAATCAGATATCCTGAGGATTTGATAGACAGCGTCAACAAGACTGTTCGCAAAATCAGTCTTGTGTTGCTTGTTCTTGCTGCTCTATTGCTGGTGGTTTCATTCGTGCTTATCAACAACACAGTGAAACTGGGCATCTATGCACGGCGGTTCAATATTCACACGATGAAACTGGTGGGGGCTTCTTGGAGCTTCATCAGAAGGCCGTTCGTCAGACAGGCCATTGGACTTGGGTTGCTGGCGGGCATAATAGCCATCGTGGTTCTGGCGTTTGGAATGTATATGCTTTATCAATACCAGCCTGATGTGATGGAAGTCATCACCTGGGAGGTGTTGGTCATCACTTGTGCTGCTGTGTTGCTCTTCGGAGTCATCATCACCACGTTCTGTTCATGGTGGTCTGTGAACAATTTCTTGAAGATGAAGGCGGGAGAGCTGTACAAAATATGACAATGTGTCTGGTGGTGTCGTTGAAGCATGGCTGATGATAGATTTTTGGAAATTGCACAATATATTTAATGCCAAGTGTTTTCAGGCGACAACCACGAATGTTGTTGAAAAAGCATTTCTTATAACAAATCATTTTATAATTTAGAATATGGACAAGAGAAACCTGGCTTTTGGGAGAGCAAATTTCATCCTGCTGGCTTTTGGAATGGTGGTGGTCATTTTGGGGTTCATCCTCATGAGCGGTTCTGGTTCTACAGAGACCGAGTTTAATGCCGACATCTTCAGTCCCATGCGAATAAAGGTGGCTCCTATAGTGTGTTTTGTTGGATTCGTGTCTATTATCTACGCCATCATCTATAGGACTAAAGACAAGGAGAACAAGAAATGACTTGGTTGGAGACTATCATCATTGCCGTGGTTGAAGGACTGACGGAGTTTTTGCCCGTCTCTTCTACCGGGCACATGATTATCACCCAGAATCTGCTGGGAATACCGCAGGGTGACGCATTTGTCCATGCTTTTACATTCATCATCCAGTTTGGTGCAATCCTTTCGGTGGTTTGTCTATATTGGAAAAAGTTTTTCAAACTCAACAACACACCGGCTCCTCCGGGCAGCAATGCATGGCAAAAGTTTTTGCATAAGTTCAGATTCTATTGGCTGCTTTTCATCGGTGTCTTGCCTGCTGTAATCATAGGACTGCTTGCCAAGAAGTCGGGATTGCTCGACTGGTTGCTGGATAGTGTTGAGGTGGTGGCTGTCATGTTGGTGCTTGGAGGTGTGTTCATGCTCTTCTGCGACCAGATGTTCAACAAAGTAGATGACACCAATGAGGTGGATGAGAAAAAGGCTTTCAAGATAGGTCTTTATCAGTGTATATCGGTCATTCCTGGTGTCTCAAGGTCAATGGCTACCATCGTTGGAGGCATGACACAGAAGCTTTCACGCAAAAAGGCAGCTGAGTTCTCTTTCTTCCTTGCCGTTCCCACAATGGCTGGTGCTACATTGCTCGACTTGCTCGACTTGTTCAAGGAAGAGGCTTCATGGGCCTCGTCACACAATATTGCCATGCTCATCCTCGGGTGTGTGGTGGCTTTCATAGTGGCTCTGTTGGCCATGAAATGGTTCGTGGCTTTCCTCACCAAATATGGATTTAAGGCTTTCGGTATATATAGAATCATTGTGGGAGGCATAATCATCGCACTGATTCTCACTGGGCATTCCCTAACCATGGTGGACTGATGAATCAAAAGCTAAACGAAGAGTTCTTCAAAAAAGGCGCTGTCTTGCCCATCGACAAACCTTACAAGATGTCGAGTTTTGGCGCATTGGCGCACATTAGATACCTGCTTTCACAACGTCTTGGGGTGAAAAGGGTGAAGACAGGTCATGCTGGAACTCTCGACCCTCTGGCTACGGGCGTGCTGCTTCTTTGCACGGGCAAGGCTACCAAGCAGATAGAGGAATTGCAAAGCCACACCAAGGAATATGTGGCTACGTTGAAGCTGGGGGCTACAACAGCAAGCTACGACAAGGAGCATACCGTGAATTTCACATTCCCCACAAAGCATATCACACGAGAGCGGGTGGAGGAGGCATTGAAAATGTTCGTAGGGGATATCATGCAGGTGCCGCCAGAGTTCTCGGCTTGCAAGGTGGATGGCAAAAGGGCATATCTCCTGATGAGAAAGGGCAAAGACGTGGAACTTAAGGCCAAGCCTGTCAGGGTGGATGAAATAGAACTGCTCGATTTCAACCCACAGTCAATGACAATGGCCATAAGGGTGGTCTGCGGAAAGGGTACTTATATAAGGGCCCTCGCCCGTGATATAGGCCTGGCCCTCGACAGTGGGGCATTCCTTACTTCCCTCAGACGTACCAGGGTGGGAGAATACTCTGTCAGTCAGTGCATTCCTTTTGACGATTTCTCTGCATGGCTCGACGAGCATGTCGTGTCTCAGTGACCAATCATACTAATGTAAATATAGTTTTTTAACGCTATACAATATGAAATTATCCCAATTCAAGTTCAAACTTCCAGAAGAGCAAATAGCACTTTATCCGACTTTCCATCGTGATGAATGTCGCATGATGGTAGTTCACCGCAAGTCGGGGCGTATCGACATGTTCAGAACCGATGAGAATGGAAAACCTCTGACCAATGAGGATGGGTCTCCGCAATTCATCGAATTCAGACATTTGATAGAATATTTCGACGAGGGGGATGTCTTCGTGTTCAACGATACCAAGGTGTTTCCTGCAAGGTTGTATGGAACAAAAGAGAAAACTGATGCCAAGATAGAAGTGTTCTTGCTAAGAGAACTCAATGAGTCACTGCGACTTTGGGATGTATTGGTGGAGCCGGCACGCAAAATCAGGATAGGCAACAAACTATTTTTCGACGATAGCGGCACCATGGTGGCTGAAGTCATAGACAATACCACAAGCCGAGGTCGTACATTGAGGTTCTTGTATGATTGCCCTCACGACAAGTTCAAACGCGAATTGTATGCACTTGGCTCAGCTCCACTGCCTCATTATATCATCGACCATGAGTCAGAAAAGGAGGTCGTTGATGAGGCCAACCCCACACAAACCAAGATTGTAAAGGTGAAGGACAGGCCGGTGTTGCCTGAGGATATGGAGAATTTCCAATGCATCTTTGCAAAAAACGAAGGTGCTGTCACCGCTCCTGCTTCAGGACTCCATTTCAGCAGGGAGTTGATGAAGAGAATGGAAATCAAGGGCGTGGAGTTCGCTTTCGTAACCATGCACTGTGCACTTGGCTCGTTCCATAGCATCGAGGTGGAAGACCTCACCAAGCACAAGATGGATTCAGAACAGATGTTCATCGAGAAGGATGCTTGTGACAAGGTGAATGCTGCCAAAACAGAAGGCAGGCATATCTGCGCTGTGGGAACAAGTGTCGTGAAGGCAATGGAAACGGCGGTGGGAACCGACGGGTTGCTGAAGGAATATGAGGGATGGACCAACAAGTTCATCTTCCCGCCTCATGAATTTGCTCTCGCCGACTCGATGGTGTGCAATTTCTATCATCCTCTCTCTACTTTGCTCATGTCGGCATGTGCCTTTGGTGGTTATGACCTGGTCATGGAGGCTTATCAAAAGGCTCTCGACAATGGCTACCGCTTTGGATGTTATGGCGACGCCATGCTGATTCTTGATGATTGACAAGCATGCCGTTTTTCTTGGAATTGGCACTAACTTAGGCGACAGGCAGGCCAACATATCCACTGCAGTTTCTCTCATCAGTAAGAGGGTGGGGGATGTGGTGAAATGTTCCTCTCCTTTCTTTTCAAAGCCGTGGGGATTCGAATCGGACAACGATTTTGTCAATGTCGTGGTGGCGTGCTCCACTTCACTGGCTCCACTGCAGTTGCTGAAGGTTACTCAAGGCATAGAGAGAGACATGGGAAGAAAGAAGAAGACGGATGGCTGTTATCATGACAGGATCATCGACATAGACATCTTGTTGTATGATGACTTGCACGTGGACTATCCTAATCTGAAAATCCCGCATCCGCTCATGAAGCAGAGGGATTTCGTGATGGTGCCTCTACAAGAAATCCTTTGATTTTCAGACTGTTCATAACATAGGCAGGTGTTCTTGATTAATGAGAACACCTGCCTATATCATTATGGCATGGTGGCAGGAAAAGAAAAACCCCCAAAAGACATCCTCTGTCTTCTGGGGGCAAGATCTTTTGCTCGCTTCTCTTATCTGCGCAGACCTAATGCCTTGATAATGGCACGATAGCGCTCGATGTCGCGGTCGTACAGGTAATTCAGCAGGGCACGGCGTTTTCCTACCAATTTGGTCAGCGACCTTGCGGTAGTATAATCTTTACGGTTCTTCTTCAAGTGCTCCGTCAAATGGGATATACGGTATGAGAACAATGCTATCTGGCTCTCAGCTGAACCAGTATCAGAGTTGGACTTTCCGTATTTTCCAAAGATCTCTTCTTTTTTTGCCTTGTCTAAATACATCTTTTTGTTTTGAAAATAATTGATAAATGGATATGGTTGCGAATTTCGCGGTGCAAAGGTACTGCTTTTTTCTTAATCTGCAAACTTTCTTCTCTTTTCTTTTCCCTTTTCTCGTCCTTTTTTCTTCAAAAATGTGCTTTTTCGTTATTATTCCTTTAGATTTTTCCCTTTTACATGGTTATACTTGGTTTGCAAGAAGGACAAAACTTTGTAAATCACTTGCATGTTACAGCTATTATTTGTAATTTTGCAACCGCTTTTTGACATTGGGAACAAAATGGTTTTTCTCTCAATGTCTGTTAGATTTTTTAAGGTAAACATCATGCAGGACATCAGAAACATTGCCATCATTGCTCATGTGGACCATGGGAAAACCACTCTTGTGGACAAAATGATGCTGGCAGGAAATTTGTTTAGGGAAGGAAAAGAAATAGGAAATCAGGTGCTTGATAGCAATGACCTCGAAAGAGAAAGAGGCATCACTATCTTGTCGAAGAATGTGTCAATCAATTACAAGGGGGTGAAAATAAATATTATAGACACTCCGGGACACTCTGACTTTGGTGGAGAGGTGGAGCGTGTGCTCAATATGGCTGATGGATGCTTGCTGTTAGTAGACGCTTTTGAAGGGCCAATGCCCCAGACGAGATTCGTCTTGCAGAAAGCTTTGGAAATAGGACTAAAACCCATCGTCGTGGTCAACAAGGTTGACAAACCCAACTGCCGTCCGGAAGAGGTCTATGAAATGGTGTTCGACTTGATGTTTGCACTTAATGCCACTGAAGACCAATTGGATTTCCCCGTTGTCTATGGCAGCGCGAAGAATGGATGGATGGGAGAGGATTACAACAACCCCACTGAAGACATCACTTACCTGCTTGACAAAATAGTGGAAGTAATACCTGCACCCAAATTTTTGGAAGGCACTCCTCAGATGCTTATCACTTCTCTCGATTACTCCAATTATACTGGACGTATCGCGGTTGGACGTGTGCATCGGGGCGTTCTCACCGAGGGAATGAACATCACGGTGGCACATCGGGACGGTTCAAGGGAAAAGACGAAAATCAAGGAACTGCATACTTTCGAGGGCATGGGGCATGTGCGCACAAAAGAGGTGGGCAGTGGCGACATCTGTGCCATCATAGGGCTTGAAAAATTTGAAATTGGAGATACCATTTGCGACGGGGAGAACCCGGAACCGCTGCCTCCTATTTCCATCGATGAGCCTACGATGAGCATGCTGTTCACTATAAATGATTCACCTTTCTTCGGACGAGAAGGCAAGTGGTGTACTTCCCGACACATAAACGAGAGACTGCAAAAGGAACTGGAAAAGAACCTCGCTTTGAAAGTGAGCGAACTCGAAGGCTACACCGACAGATGGATTGTTAGCGGCAGGGGAGTGCTTCACCTTTCCGTGCTTATAGAGACCATGCGCCGTGAGGGGTATGAACTGCAAGTGGGGCAACCTCAAGTTATCTACAAGGAAATTGATGGAGTGCGCTGTGAACCTATTGAGGAACTGACAATCAATGTACCTGATGAGTTCGCAAGCAAGATGATCGACATGGTGACGAGAAGAAAAGGAGAGGTGACTTCAATGGAGACTCAAGGCGACAGGACAAACATCGCTTTCGACATTCCTTCAAGAGGTATCATCGGACTCCGTACAAATGTTCTCACCGCCAGCCAAGGAGAGGCTATCATGGCTCACAGATACAAGGAGTATCAACCATACAAGGGTGAGATATCAAGACGTATCAATGGTTCGATGGTGGCTTTGGAGAATGGTACGGCATTCGCTTATTCCATTGACAAATTGCAAGATAGAGGAAAGTTCTTCATCGACCCGGGAGAGGAAGTCTACGCCGGACAAGTTGTGGGTGAACATGTTCACGACAATGACTTGATTGTGAATGTCACAAAAGCCAAACAACTCACCAACGTACGTGCAAGTGGCAGCGATGAGAAGGCTCGCATCATTCCAAAAGTCATTATGAGCCTTGAGGAATGCTTGGAGTATATAAAAGCTGACGAACTTGTGGAGGTAACACCAAAGAACATACGCATGAGAAAGGCCATTCTCGACCACAACGACCGCAAGCGTGACCAGAAAAACAATTAGGCGTATTCACATATATCACAAGTGTAATGGTGGCTTCCTAAGCAATTAGAAAGCCACCATTACATTTGTTCCAATATATATAGGCTCAAATAGCCTATAGTGCTTCTATAAATTGGCGTGTCACTTCAAACGAACCATCAGCCATGCGACTCCAGAAATCGAAGTATTGCGAAGCTTTGTGGTCGCTGAGTGGCACGTCGCTGATGATGCGGAAGGAGATGAAAGGAATGCCAAGTAGATGACAGGTCTGTGCTATGGCGCAACTTTCCATGTCTACTGCCTTTGCCTCTGGGAAGTGATTCAGTATCTCTTGCATCTTTTCACGGCTGTCTACAAACCAGTCGCCACTCACCATGAGACCGCTATGTATGCGAGTGGAACAGTCTATGTTTTTTGCCACATCAAGCAAACGTGAGTCGGCAGGAAACAAGGCGGGCATGCCAACAAACTGGCCATATTCCACTTCAGAGCCGCAATACACGTCATGGTATGTGTAGTTGCTGCCCACCACAACCTCGGTCACTTGAAGCGAGGTGTCTGCTCCACCAGCGCATCCGGTGGAGATTACAAGGTCGGGATGGGTGTGCTCTACAAGCATGCATGTTCCTATGGCGGCATTCACCTTGCCGATGCCGCATTTTTGCACTACAAGCTCTTTGTCGCCTACTTTGCCCAAATAGAAACATTGACCGTTGTCGGTGTGTAATTCTCTCTCGTCTGACAGGATTTGGCGAAGTTGCACCAATTCCTTGTCCATTGCTACTATGATGCCTATTTTCATTTATTGTTGATTATAATTATTATCTATAAGATTGATTCGTTTTTTGTCTCTATTTTAATCAGCATCTGCAAATATACATTTTTTTGATAATATATCTGCGTTTGAAATTATTATTTTTCTTGTCTTCTTTCTATTTTGCAATCCTTTTATTTGTTGGAAGCGCGGGCGCCCTCGCCCGCATCAATTGTAATAGCATCAATATTATTCGTCATCAATAGCTATAACTACCTATCTGACGTCCAATGCGGGCGGGGTAATAAATAATCCAAGGAGAAAGTGAGTGGCAAAATGGCTAAGGGGAAAAAGCGGGTGAAGCCCGCACAAACAATCGCAACTATGTTGCGTAAGAAATCACCCCGA
>CAMJLI010000048.1 GCA_946406585.1 uncultured Prevotellaceae bacterium
TGGTCGGTGAAATACTCCACCATGAAACCCTTCAGCAGTTTCTTGGTAAACTCATCAACAGCTCCCTGTTTGTTGATTTTGCTGTATGACACACCGACTGCATTGAGGAAGTCATCCATTAATCTCATGGATGAAGGTGAGAAAGGACGATGAATACTTGCAGTATATTGCCTAATCTCACTGTCGGCTACACCACAAATGTCTTCCTCGTTCAGGAAGGAATCTGTTGTCAATCTGTTCCTTGTCTGTTGGACATCGGACGCAGTAGCCCTTTGGGTGAAATAAGAGCTGACAATGGCTTCAAACTCTTTGACACCATTGGAATGTTTCTCCTCACACTCCTTATGGGAATGTGAGAACCATCCAGCATCTTTACCACAATACTTGCAAGTACCCATCTCCGTTTTCAGTTATTTGTTGTTATTCTTCGTTCTCAGGCAATATCTCCAAAGAAGGGCAGTCTTCCTCATTCTCGCTGCTATCGTCAGATTCGGATAGATACTGTTTCTGGAATTTTGTTTTCTGACCCTTAAGGTTTCGCATCTTATAATCGATTTTCTTTGCTTTTTCCTGGGCCTTCTCCAAATCCCTTTTGGCATATTCAAGATTGATGGCTTCGCCTTGACTCAGTTTCTCTGGGTCACCAAATCCCTCTATCTTTTGCTTCAACAGGTTTATTCGTTGGTTGATAACATAGGCTTGTTCGTCCAACATTGCCTGCTGGCATTCAATCAGATAATTGAAGGTGGCCATGAGAGCTGTATCATCATATACACATGCCACCGACATATCATCCTTGCTGCCGACCTTGCTGATTAAAGGAAGGGATTTCCGCAACTCTTTCAAAGTCGCTTCCTCACCCTTCTTGATAATCATCTTGAACACCTCAATGTAGAAATTGTGAAAATTATCCCCATCACCGTATGAGTCATCCAAACCGTCTGACCCAAGGAAAACAGCACGGGGGAACTCACCATTGCCCTGATAGCAATAGCGGAACTCTTCAAGTGCCAGAGAGTCACAGAGGGATGTTGTCTTGTTCAAGAAGCAACGGTCATCCCAGGGGATGGGTTGTTTACAAACAAGCTTGCCATCTTCTATTTGCATGAACACGCACTTGCCATCCCCGAGGTGAAAGGCGAACCAATACTCAGGGGTTTGCACGTAAGCCATCAAAGTGCAGCCATAAGTCTTTTCAAAAGTGGCATCCTCTGTCTCACGCTTAGCTAAAAATTCATCTTTGTACTTCTGCTCCACGTGTTCCAGTTCCCACTCATCCAAGTCACGTTCCTTTGCATCCTTGGCAATGGCATCGTTCCATTGACTGATGATGGAAGAAAAGAGCCACATCAGTGCCCTGTGAGCCTTATTGGTCACTTGGCTGTCAGTTGCAGTAGCTGCGCTGTATGCCCTGAAAGGTTCGCCGTCGAATACTGACCTTGCCCCTCGTTTGGATTTGGTCAGCGACAACTCTTCCATACTGTTCACAAAGTCACATATCGCTTTCCTTGTGATTTCAACTGCCATCTCCGAGCCATATCGACTGCGGAAGTAGCGCTCACCTCCATGACCGTCGCATACAATGGCCATGGAAAGGTTTTCGCTGCTTTCCGCATAAGCACAGTCCTGACAGGCTTTGTCTGTTGACTTATGGCTTTCTCCCTGGCAATAATGAAATATGCTTTTCATATTGCGAAGGACTTATGTTAATCCCACTCGTCGTATGAGTCTCCGGCAGCAGGCTTTGGTGCGGCGGCAGTCTCAGCTCCATCCACATCGGCGGCCTGTTTGTTGATTTCATCCACAACCTGATCTTGCTTAGTGGAATCAGTTGCGGTTGAACTCTTACTGCCAATCTGAGAGGATGTGATGGCTATGATGCGAATCATTGCCTTCAAAGCATCGATATTATGCACGGTAATGACTGCTTCGGAAGAACCAGTGAATTGCTTCAGCACATTCTTGTCGGCATCGTCGCCGATGGCGATGGCCACCTTGATTGCACTTTTGTACCAGCTGTTTCCCTGAAGCACTTTCAAACCACCCTCGAAGTTGTCAGTCGGGCCTCCGTCTGACAAGAGGATGATTGCCGGTGCATAATAGCCGCTTCCAGTTGATGTCGGCATGAATCCACCATTTCGAGACAGTTTCTTGTGCAGTTCAAGGCAAGCCTCTCCAAGAGAGGTAAGACCGTCTGCCTCCACTTTCTGCCAGATGAACTCCTTGGCATCTTTCGGCTCGTCATACAGCCAGCGTGTGCCGGTGGAAAACTCCAGGGCTGCCACATTAATCTCGGCATCCGGATTCTCGTCGGAAATCTCACCAATCATTGGCAAGACGTTCTCAATAGCATCGTTAACACTACCAATCTTTGAACCTAACATACTGCCTGATGTGTCGATTACAAAGAAAAGGATCATTTTCCTTCTTGGAATACTTTCATTGTCTAACAGTCCCATAATTTTGGATTTTATAAGTTATACATTAGATTAGATTTGATTATTCTACTATCTCACCTTTGACCGCTCCTGTAAGGCTAACCTTCAGGCCACTCTTTACAGGCATTGTCTGACCAGGCTCCACGGACCTTAATTTGCCGCTTGGGGTCTCCACGGTCCAGTTGGCTGCGGTGATGTTCTTCATCTGCACAGGGTATTTGTCACCTGGTACGGAAATCACCTCAATGTCGGGTTTGTTGTCCAAGTCGATATAAACTTTGGTCTTAGGAGTAAGGAGAACCTTTCGGTCATTTAACTTCAGGTAGCCAGGCAATTTGAACGGCTTGCCACAAGAAATACACTTGGGCGTATCTGGTGTTTCAACAAAAGTCTCACCTCCACACAACGGACACACAACAAGCATATCCCTCAATTGTTGTATGATACCTTGCCATTGCCTTTCCAATTTTCGCTTTGTTGGCTCTTTCAGACACTCTTCGCTGAACTCACGCTTGAAAGCTTCACGCAGTAAAGCAGGAAATGCCGGCCACTTTCTCAGCACGTTGTTGTGTACGCCACGTACAGGACGGTTCTCAGCCCTTTTCTCATCATAGATGAAGATGGCATCACTGCCATAGAACTGCTTCTCATATTTCTCCGTCATGCAGGGACAAGCCAACACACGGGCACCTTCCAACGGATGGTTGGCATAGAAGAGCAGGAAAAGAACCACTGAAAGTGAATAGCGGTCAGTCTGCTTGCTTGGCATTGCCTTTCCTGTCACCACTTCTGGAGCCATGTACCTGGCCTTTCCTAGGATTCCAGAGTTTTCTCCCTCTGGAGCCACGTTGTCGTTGTCGCATATCAACAGGTCGCCAGTCTCGGGATTGATGAAGAAGTTCCCATCATTGAGGTCCTGATAGCTCAGTCCTGAAAGATGAAGTTTCATGAATCCCTCACAAATCTTCATGGCAGCATTGGTTATAGCATCAAGGCTCTTGAACTGCACCCTTGCCAACAGGTAATGGCTTAGTTCAAAATAACCTTGGGGACGCACCTTCATGATGTATCCATACGATCCTTTCTGCACTGTGGTCAGGTATTCCGGCCAGAGGAAGGCATCTGAAGGAGCGCCTTTGCTGATGTTCTCTTCAAGGTTCTTGTAAAACCATGTGCCGGGATTCGACAGATACCATTTCAAGGCCATCTTCTGCCCGCCCACTTCAACGAGATAGACGATTCCTTGTCCACCACGTCCAAGTTCCTTGACAATCGTTGCCGTTGAGCCGTTGGTCAGGCTCACTTTCTCTTTTGGTTTCAGTTCTTTCATAACTGCATATTTAAAAATTGTTCATAGTCAATTAGAATCCTCCTCCAGACAAATCCACGGCTTCTGCCCGCATCAGGCTGCTTGAATTGCCGCAATTGGGACAGGTGACATATTCCTGACCATGATAGCAAACCACCTTCTTGCATCGGTTACAGATATAGAACTGGTTTGAACCACAGTAAGGGCAGCCGTTGAATTCCGGGTCATACATCACAGCACCCCTGACATTGGTCTTGTCATATCCCTCACGCTTGGCTTGGTCGGGATTGATTTTGAAAGCCCATGTGAAAGCATAGCATCCCTGTCTGGGGTCAACAGTAATACCGAAGGGCTTTTTCGTCTCCTCACACATTGCCATAATGGCAAATGCTTCTTTGCTCAGTTTTGACATAATGCTTATGCGTTTTTGGTTTTCATATAAGTTACCATGAATTCCTTGCACTTACGCTTGTCCTGACGGGCAGCAGCCACTGAATAGGGGCTGAATTTCTCATAGATGTCGAGTCCCCGGCCAAGTGTGATTGTCCAACCTGTATCTGTCTTGATACAACGGTCATGGAAATCACGGAAATGATACTCAAACTCTATCCCATAGTTAACCAGGTCATCCTGCAAGTCATCCAACCTGTCAATCAACTCTGGAGTCTTCTCTTCCTCCTCGTAGGTATAGAGCACTATCTTCAGGTCATCAACAGGTCTCGTGTCGATGAGCATGGTCACGAACTCCGCAAAGTTCCTTACTTGCCATGATGTGCGGATATAGGGATCTTCAACAATGATTTCCTTTGCGTCAGCCAGATAGGAGGCAAACAGCTTCTCGTAAGTCACTCCCGTTTGTCCCATGCGGAAAGAAAGATTTTGCTCACGCAAGATAGGAATTCGGGGACGTTTTGTGGGTTCTTGTGTAGTCGAATAAGGACTGGGTAATTGTTCATTGGCAATCTGCTCTACTTCCGATGCATTTTGCTGAGATGGCGCATTTACGGGAACAATCAGTGCATTGCTCACTTTCTCCAGAGTCTCTACATGGATTTCCATTCCTGTCTTCAAGTTGATGTATTTGAAGATGGCTGGTTCTGCCTTGAAGGTCTCATCGATGACGTATAGTTGGTCTTTCACACGCTTGCGGCTCTCTGCTGCGAAATCAACCAACTCGTAGGCTTCTGCATCAGTCATCTTACCATCGGGATAAAGCAGTTTCACCATACCCGAAAATGTCTTGCGGATGGCAAGGCTGTCACGCTCCGACAGCGAACCGTCAAATTTGGCGTAGTCTTTCAGCATCGATGTCAGGTCGCGGTTGCGCAATTCATGGAGCACAGCGGCGATATAGTCAGTGATTAGGCCATATCCCTTGGAGAAACTATCTTTCTTCAACATCCTGATTTCCCATCCAGGATTGTATAGATGGATGCGGTCAAGGAACGCTCCCTTGATGAAGGACGTGGGTATTGACTCAAACAGATGGGTGTTTTTCAGCATATATGGAACAGTATGCTTGGTGTTGCCCACAAACACCATCGAGGCACTGGCCTCATGTGTGCCCTTGCCACGGTTGAATGCTTTGTTGGCCAAGTAATTCTGCATCGTATCTATGAGAACTGCATCCACAGAGCGACCTTTCTGTTGCTCAAACTCGTCCCATGCCACCACATCCCAATAGCCCACCAAGCCAAGTTCTTCCCGCTTGACGGACATTCGGACGAACAGACGGGCGGATGTGACGTCACCACCACTGACCAATACGCCGTATGGTGACAACTCTTGGAACACGTGGCTCTTGCCAGTTCCTTTAGGGCCGAGTTCTACAAAGTTGAAGTTATTCTCGACATGAGGGAGAAGACGAGCCAGAGTGATGAATTTTTCCCTTCGGTTCATGTTTTCAGGATTCAGTCCCACCGTGTGCATCATGAAGTCCAACCATTCCTCCGTTGTGAAGTTCTGCCGTTGCTCAATGTATTCCTGCAAGTCGATGTTGGATATTTGGATGGGCTTCAGGGTTTGGATGTCCCAGCGTACCTTGATGTCCTCACCTTGCAGATAACCGATGGTGACAATACACCAAACACCATTGCCGGAAAGCAACTTGGGATTGGCCTTCACATATTGTGTTCCGATGGGAACATGCGTCAGTCCGAGATTGGCAAATTCCGCTTCATACACGTCTAACTTCTCATTCAATGTCACCGAGATTTTATCGATGACACGGAAACGGCCTGCTTCACGTATCTTCCCCTTGACACTTTCGGCCTCCGCACGATGGACGTAATTGTTCTGGATGACAGATTTCACTTTCTCCAGTCCCATCTCAATGGCTTCCTCATCGTCGGTGGCACAGTACTGGCCTAAAAGATACTCCAGTACGTATGTTGGTACAGGAAGACCACCTTTCACCTGAAAGGCGAGGTCTTTTCTTACCACTTTGCCTATAAAGGCATTCATTATCTTCTGTTGTAATGTCATATCTTTGAACTTTTAGAAGTCTTGTTCTATAATTGTATTATTCTTTACTGTCTCCTTGATGATGGGATTCAATCTGTCTTCCACATCATACACTCTCAGCTGAAGGACGCTTGAAGATACCGACTTGTTCAAATTGAGCGTCACTTCAAACACCCTGTTATTCAGGTTGGCGGCATCGGGGCTATCCAATATCACTTCCTGCTCAGATGTCACAGGCTCATCTCCATTGAACACTTGGCAGACCACCTTGCGCCCCATGATGGACATCGACACGGCTTCCGACTGTATCAGATGGAATTTCAGACGGCTGCTGACCATGTTCAGGTTATGGCTCATCAGTGAGACACCCACCTTTTCGGTCTTTTGCACCTTACCCTTATGCCCGATGATGGCAGGTATCAGCATCTCTTGAAGGGTAGCACCTCCATGGGCGAAATTATAGCCACCGGGAGCCGCCAGGCGGTTGGTTCCGTATGGAACTGCGACAAACGTAGTTGTCGATGGCGTGATACCCGAAACTCTCTCCAATGGGAATTTCGCGATTCCCTCCACCTCTGCATTGCTCGATGTCAGGTAATAACGTGTCTTCTTTTCCTCGCATGGCTCCACGATGCTGTGCTTGTCTTTTTCCTCAAACACCTGGTCATTATAGATGAAACCATGGTCTGAAGTCACAACGATATTGGTCACATTCCACGAAGCCATCACACGGGGGATGAGAACAGCCAATTCCTCGATGGCTTTCCGGCAGGCGGAAATCACCTCAAATGGACTTTGAGAATGACTTGCCCTGTCGATGGTGTCGTGGAAGACATAAACCAGAGGATATTGCTTGAATATCTCCCTCTTACTTTGGACAGGACCATTCATCAACTCGTCGTATGTGATACAGAGCGACTTTTCCTTGTACTTGCGCAGATGGGCTGTCCTGCTGTCGATGGTTGACAGCACGACATCATCCACAGCCATATCCGTTCCCTGTAGTGTCAGGGAGTGATGCGGCAGCATGGAAGTCTTGCAATACTTGGTCTCAGTAGGCAACATCGCCCTGCGGACAGTCAGTTTCAGATCATGGCCGGTCTTCTTACCCGCCAGTTCCTGCATCAGTTCGGCAGCCACCTCATATCTGAGGGCATCAGAAATTACGATTACTTGACTCTCTGGTATTGTCTCATCTGCATAGAGGTTTTCTTGTTTTCCAATGCTCAGGCTGTCAAACAAGTCCTCACGCTCCTTTACACAGGTCAACCACTCCAAATTTAGCACGTTCACCAATTTGGCATACTCCAAATCCAACTGGTGCTTGACCTCATTGATGGTCTGTTCCAGTGGATTCTCCTTGGCTATAAGCTCATGGAACGCCTCTAAGGAATGGCGGTAGAACATGTCTGCCAGATAGAGGTCATTGACATACAGCTGCACATAATCCTCCGGGGTATTCAGCTTCATCGTTCCCACAGAACGTACTTTCTCATAATAGAGTGCGACCTGCTCGATGAAGCGGATGACCACCTGAATGTCGGAGTCCATGGCAAATTTGAGGGAAAGGTTTCTCATCCTGTCATTCACTGTGTCAGGGTCGGCAATAAGTTCCTTCTCCAACAACTCCTTCAGAATTGGCCAGCACAATGCCTCGGTCATATAATGATATTGTGCGTCGATGCCATAAACGCTGATTATCTCTTCCTCCTTGATGTCCTTGCCTAACTCTATGAGAGCCAGGCAGAATTTCTCCGACCATTGACGGCTTTGGATGCCATATTCATAAATCTTATTCTGACCGTCAAGCATTAGGGGATTGGTCGTCTTATATTGTTTGTAGTTGTCCCCTTTGGCCACATCGAGCAGTTGGGTGATGCTGTTGTATTTAAGACATTCTGCAACCTCCTTCATCTTCACCTCTGAATTGGGATTGTAGCTGAGTCCAAACACACGGGTCAGTTTGTTTTCCACAGCCTTCAGGGCATCCCTATTTCTCGACAGACGGAAGAAGAAATCATTACGCTTTTTCTCTTCTGAAACCATACCGAGAATAATCATCCGTACGATAATGGGTTCCCAGTCAAGAAGTTTCTTGTCACCAAGATAGGATGAGATAAATGCACGGCATACCATATCCTCGCTGAAACTCTCAGGTGTTAGCATCCCTGTCAGCATGGTCTGGTTTTTTGAGGACATCATCTCACTGACATTGTTCTTGACAAACAAGCGGAACTTCTCAGGTAGGTTGTACTGCTGCATGAAGCTGGCGTAGTCATCCTCCTTGTATTCCATGTTGGCTTTCAACATGTCGAGCAGCGGGAATTCCAGCATCTGCTCCTCGGTATGGGGATAGGTGCCATCGGTGAAAAGCAATACAATCCGCTTGTCCTTCCACGTGTTCTCTATGGCATACTTGATGTTGAACCACGCACCATCAAACACCTTGTAGATGTAATCGTCAGGCCACTCTATGCCATCCAGCTCCGTGAAGATGATGTTCATCTTGTCGAAGATGAAAAGCACATGCAACTGTGGGTTGCGCTCAAAATAGTTATATATTTTTTCTTGTGTCATAATCTGTTCCTTCGTTTAGTTTAGCTGACACTAAACAACATTTGTCCAAGTTCTTCTGTCTTAACTTCAACCCTTTCTGTCGGGAAGATTGTGGAAGTTGCAAGGGAAGTCTTGCGAGAGAGTAGTTCATCCAATGTTTCATCAAACGACTTGAATTGTTTGCTCACTGCCATTGGATAATATACATACACATCTTTATCCTGTCCAATGCGATATGCTCGGTCTGTAGCCTGATTCTCCTTGGCCGGATTCCAATGTCTGCTAAAGTGTATGACATGGTTTGCTGCTACCACATTCAAGCCCATACCTGCGGCGATGGGTGACATGATAATGACATTAAAGCCTTTTACAGCTTGGAATTCATCTATGCTTGCCTGTCGGGACTGCTTTCCCGAAGAGACACGCGACACTACCGACGGTGTATCGCCATTGATGATTTTAGCAACTATCCCATATCTTTCAAGACATACTCGTTGCAACATCCTTTGCGTTTCCTTACGCTCAGCAAAAATAATCACCTTCTCATTTTTGTCCCGGATGCTGTCAAGGAATGGAATTGTGGCTTGTAATCTTGCAGATGTTTCAATGACCTCGGATGAATCATGATTTGCCAATGTGTTGTCATACAAATATGGATGTTCCGATATTTCACGTATATGCATGATTGTGACCAACATATTTGGCTCCTCGCCTCTTACGTATCGGTTAATCTCATTTCGATATGTGTTATCTTGTACCATAGGCATTGCGACCTGTTTCTTCATTTCCAATTTCTCTGGCAAATCCTTGGCCGCATCTTTCTTTAATCTACGCATGAAAAATACACCTAATTTCTCATGAATTTCATTGCCGAGCGCCACGATGTCCGTGTCTTCATTTTTCAATGGACTCTGGTATTTGGCTGCAAATGCTTTAGCATTTCCAAGAAGTCCTGGAACACAGAAATCCATGATACACCATAAGTCAAGCAATGTATTCTCGACAGGTGTTCCTGTCATGGCTATCTTGAAGTTGGCTTTCAACGCTTTAGCCGCATTTGTCACTAACGTACCCGGAGTTTTTATCTTCTGCGCTTCATCAACAGCAACAACATCAAATTCCACTGCGCAGAAATTGAGTTGTGCTATACGCAATGACTCATAGTTTGTAAGCACAATATCCAACTCTTGCATCCATTGAACAACATCTTTGTTGAATTGCCTGGGAACATCTTTAGATGTCAACCTTCTGATGCTCATCCTTGGCTGCTTGAAGAAACGATTGTACTCGTTTTCCCAATTTTCCAACAAAGAGATAGGGGCGACAATGAGATATGGCTTATGGTCAGGATACATTCTTGAATGCCAGTCAATGAAATATAGGATTTGAAGTGTCTTGCCTAGTCCCATGTCATCTGCCATCAGACAACCGCTGGCCTTGCTCTTAAACAAGTGTTGCAACCATGCGACACCTTCTTCCTGGTGTTCTTTCAACGAGAAATTATCGTTCAAGAACGGGTCTTTGAAGAGTGTATATTTATTACCACGTTCTATTACCCTTTCTTTGACAGCAAAGCCAAGTTCTTCAGCATTCTCTTCAATAATGAGAAC
Source organism: uncultured Prevotellaceae bacterium (assembly GCA_946406585.1). The sequence goes on from CAMJLI010000048.1 coordinate 10,377, forward strand.
TTCACGGCTACAGCCTTCTGTATTGACAGGTTCTTTCGGATTTTTCAGTTGTCTCTCTGCTGTCTCTGCCAAGAACTTAGCATCATCGATGTCTATCTGAGCATCCTTGTAGTCAACAATCGACTTGTGCTGTTCTTCTGCCTTAATGATGCAGTTCTTGAACTCCTTCAGTTCCTCTTCATCCTCGATGGTTATCTTTGTCGTTCCATTCTCTGGAGTCTCTACAGTCGCACCAGCTATCCAACACGATTTGTAAGGACAGATAAAAGGATAGAGTTTCGGTTTATAAATGCCGATCTCAATTACACGGTCACTATATAGTTCTGAAAGGTCAAACACATTTGGGTCAAAGAATTCCGTTGGCCGTTCAGTCAGTTCCCTTATTTGATCTCTCGTTTTATGACGGCCCCCAGTTCTTTTAAGAGACTCCAGGTTGGCCTTTTGCTCTGGATTGAGTACAACCCTTACTCGTTCTCCGTTATCACGTTGCAAAGGATATTGGCCTTGAACTTTACGCATACGGTCGAAAGTTCTCTTGAACTTGTCATTCTCTTCTATGTCAATAGATGGATCAACAGTGAAGCCATCTTCATCTTCACCAACCTCAATCTTGATTTTCCCTGGGACAAACACATTTTCGTTTGCCAAATAGCTGTCAAGTTCACATCCTGCATTGATGGCCAGTTCCTTGATTTCGGCAAAGGTACGGAGATTGAAGTCGGTTGTCTTCGTCTCTTCATCCTGTTTGTTGTAGTCTTCCACTCTAAGAAGCAACTCGTATTGTTCTTCTGAGAGAAGGTATTGGTTATTATCACTAATGAGGATGTTGCCACCCCGTTCATAAGGGAACAAATCTCCATCTGGAACGAATGTCAGAAACTCCAACTTATATTTGAACTTTGTTGTGTTGAGCATTCCTTCACCTCTAAGACGCATGGCCTTGTCATAGGCATCAGGAACGCCAAGAAGCATTCTTTCGTCCGAATCGAGCAAATAGATGTTCTCGAAAGGAACCATACATCCCTCCGAGGAAGCCTTGGCATAGCCATTATCTACCAATGTTGCTAAAGGCAAATAGTATATACAATCATCCGTTGCGCTCCACTCGTGGAAATGGAGGTCATGGCCATTATAATTGACCATAAATAGCAGACCTTTGTTGTTTATACTTCTTCTTAACATCTTATTTGATTTT
>CAMJLI010000049.1 GCA_946406585.1 uncultured Prevotellaceae bacterium
GTTCTTGCAGGATTTGTATTCCTTTATATCTTCAAGACCCAGCGCCAGTTGGTCAACCTTGATGAGTTGTGCAAGAATGCCATGAGTCAGATTGCAGTTCAGCTCAATTCCCGTTGGGATGCGCTCCTCGCGCTTGCCAAGACAGCTTCGCAGTATGCCAAGCATGAGTCGGAGACACTCATTAATGTAATCAAAGCCCGCAGGCAGTCGCAGGTGACCACCGCCGAGGAGGCCACTCAGCAACAGGGAGAATTGTCGCAGGTGCTTGGACGACTGATTGCCATAGGAGAGGCATATCCCGACTTGAAAGCCAGTGACCTCTATGGAAAGACCATGGACAGCGTGAATTCATATGAGGAGAATGTGCGCATGAGCCGTATGGTGTATAATGACACCGCCACCAAGATGAACCGCATGGTGCGCCAATGGCCGTCATCCTTTGTGGCTTCGATGCTCAATTTCCGTGAGAAGGCTTATCTTACAGTGGATGAGGAAAAGAAAAACAGTTATCCCGACCTAGATGAAGCATTCAAGAAATAGTCTCAGGCTATGTTTCCTGGCGCTGCTGCTGGCCGCCACCACGGCCTTGACAGCCAAACCTGTGTTGCACAATCTTGACATCCATGTCACCTTGTGCGACAATGGCGATGCAGAGATTACTGAAGTGCGTCAGATGTCGGTTGATAATGAAGGCACGGAATGCTACATCGTCATCGGCAACCTGAACGGGAGCGAGATATGCGACTTAAGTGTCTATGACGAGACAGGCCGGGAATTTGTAAATGAGGGTGCATGGGATGTGGACCGCTCGCGCTGGCAGAAAGCAGGTCGTTGCGGAATAGTTGAAAAGCAAAATGGTTATGAGTTGTGCTGGGGACTTGGTGACGAGGGCGAGCGCATCTATTTTGTGAAATACAAGGTGACGCAGCTGGTTCGCAGTTACGACGATTCCGACGGCTTCAACTACATGTTCGTGGCACGCAACATTTCCCCGGCGCCACAGAAGGCCACAGTGACCATCAGGGCACCATGGCGCGAGAATGGCTTGCCCGAGGATTCCATCAAGATATGGTCGTTTGGATACCATGGAAACATCGTAAAGGTGGATAGCATCGTGGAGGCCACCACCTCAGAGCCATTGGTGAACGGCAGTTCGATGATTGTGATGATGGAACTGGAAAAGGGCATCCTGCACCCCACAAAGGTGAAGGGTGGCTCATTCAATGATGTGCGGGACAAGGCTTTTGTGGATAGTGACTATGTAATAGAGAGCAGTAATCAGTCCAAAGGGATCTTGCGCACCATCAGGGACAATCTGGAAGCATTCTTAGGCCTTCTCCTGTGCTTCTTCGGTGTAGGGTGGGTCTTCCTCATCGGCTTCAATAGAAAAATGGAGAGGAAGAAGATGCTCAAGACGGTGGACTGGTACCGTGAGATTCCTGCCAACGGAAACCTGTTGCGTGCAAAGAATCTTTATAATGCCTTCTATTTTACAGGAGGCCTCAGCACCGACAACCTCCTCAGCGCCATGGTGCTGAGACTGCTTCGTGGCGGTGCCTTGCGAATTGAGAAATGCCATGTGAATGCCACGGGCTTTAAGAAGATGTTTGGTGGCAAGGGCAGGGACATGGATTGCATTGTCATTGGCGACTATGATGCGTCCAATAGGCTGATGGGTGACAGTGCTCTGCACAATTTGTACGACATTTTCAAAAAGGCGGCAGGGAGTGACCGCATATTGCAGCCAAGTGAATTGAAAAATTGGTTCTTGACCAACAAGGAAGATGTGCTGGTGTTCTTGAGAAGCCTCGACAATTCCATTTCCTTGAAGGAGGCCAAGAACCGCATCGATGACGTGCGCAAGGTCTATGGACTGAAGAAATTCCTTGCTGACTTCACGCTGGCCAACGAGCGCCACCTTAGCGAGGTGGCGTTGTGGAACGACTATCTGGTGTATGCCACTCTCTTCGGCATCGCCGACCAGGTGCGTAAAGACATGGAGAAAATCAATCCCGAATACCTGAACATGGATGAGATAGCACGTACGCTCACCAACCAGAGAGTGGTGCCAATGCTCACAGCAGCCACATTGTCGTCGGTGCATTCCGTGCAGAAATCAACCTCTCGCAGTTCGGGCGGCGGCGGCTCGTCATCTTTTGGCGGCGGCGGCGGCTTCTCAGGCGGCGGTTCAGGCGGCGGCGTGAGATGAAATGCATGACATTCAGAAAAAGTTTTGGAGCCATTTGGCATTATTGCCAGATGGCTCCAAAACGTATGGCGCGACCTTGCTTGTGAGGCTTTGCCTTCATCTTATGCAACGCATGTTCTTTTCCAGTTGGGCGGTGCTGCTGGCTCCCACAAGGACAGATGTCACACCCTTTTGTTCGAGTATCCACGACAGAGCCATTTCTGCGAGTGTCTGTCCTTTCTGCAATGCTTGTGCATTGAGGTTCTTCAGCTGCTCCAGAAGCTGGGGCGTGAGGTCGTCTTTGGTGAGGAAGGCACCGCGTGACATTCTCGAGCCTTCAGGTATCCCATTGAGGTATCTGTCTGTGAGCAAGCCTTGTGCCAGAGGTGAGAAGGAGATGAAACCGATGCCATGTTCCACGCAATAGTCGAGTATTCCTTCGTCCTGTGGTGAGTGGTCGAGCAGGTTGAGCTTGCCTTGGTATATCAGCAAGGGCACGTCGCGTTGCTTCAAATACTCGTCGGCATATCGCAGGGCCTCCAGCGGCCAGCGGGAAATGCCAACGTAGAGCGCCTTGCCACATTTCACGATGTCCACCAATGCCTGCAATGTCTCATCGAGAGGTGTTATGGGGTCGTAGCGATGGCTGTAGAAGATGTCCACATATTCGAGGTTCATGCGGCGCAGACTCTGGTTCAGACTTGCGAAGAGGTATTTTCTCGAGCCCCAGTTGCCGTAAGGTCCCTCCCACATGTCGTAGCCCGCCTTGGTGCTTATCAGCAGTTCGTCGCGGTATGGGGCGAAGTCCTCTTTCATCAGTCGTCCCATGGTCTCTTCTGCCGTGCCGTATGGAGGTCCATAGTTGTTGGCCAGGTCGAAGTGTGTGATGCCGTGGTCGAAGGCATAATGCGTGATGTCGCGGCTCCGCTGATATGGGTCGGCATCGCCGAAGTTGTGCCAGAAGCCCAGCGACACCTTGGGCAGCATGATGCCACTGTTTCCGCAACGCCGGTAGAGCATGTCCGAGTTGTTGTATCTCTCAGACGACGGTATGTAACTGTTCTTGATGTTCATGGCTTTTATGATTTGTTGTCCTTTTCTATTAGTTGCAATAGTTTCTCCACAGCCTCGCTTTCAGGGATGTTCTTTTCCACACATTCCTTCCTGCGGTAGAGGGAGATGCGCCCGGGGCCTGCCCCCACATATCCGTAGTCTGCATCTGCCATCTCGCCAGGCCCGTTCACTATGCAGCCCATGATGCCTATCTTCAAGCCCTTGAGGTGGCTTGTCGCTTTCTTGATGCGGGCTATCGTTGTCTCAAGGTCGTAGAGGGTGCGTCCGCAGCCCGGACAACTGATGTATTCTGTCTTGGTCATGCGCAGACGGGCTGCCTGCAAGATGCCGTAAGCCGTACTGCAGACGATGTCCAACGGGATGTCGCCATCGTTTTCGAGCCAGTAGCCGTCTGTCAGCCCATCCATCATCAGCGGTCCCATGTCCGCTGCTGCTTCTATCTGGAAATTGCTCTTTTCAGCCATGCCATGAGCGTATTTCTGGCGGAAAACCACAGGATTCGTCACCCCGGCAGCCATCAGTTCATGAACGAGGGCACGGTGTTCTCCCAGTCTGTTGGCTCCTGTGGCGTCGCTCACCACCACGATTTCAGGATGTGCCTTCAGACACTCGATGTGTTCAGAGTCCAACCCATGGTGCAAGCTCCAGAACTTGATGGCATCGTCGGATAGGCACACCCCTTTCAGGTCGTCCTGGCTGTATAGGGAGAAAGCGCCTGGCAATTTGTTGCTGCTTCCGGCATCCATGATGCATGGTTGCCTGTCCTCGGTGTGTGATGGCGAATGTCCGTTGCTGTAAACAAAAGTTGGCTGCAGTTCTCCTGGCACGATGCCGTCGGCGTTTCCGCTTATGATGACGATGGGCAGGCTGTCGCCACCTACGACATCAAACACCTTGTTGGTCTTGCGTCGTTCAGGCCTTGTATAGTTGAATCCCTCGAAAGGAGAGGCGTCGATGCAGGTCCCCTCTTCCCTTTGTGATATATGGTCTACAAGATGGCGTGCTACAGGGATTTCATGTTCGGGAGCCTCGCTCAGCGACACACGTATGGTGTCTCCAATGCCGTCGGCCAGCAGTGCTCCGATGCCCACGGCGCTTTTTATGCGCCCGTCCTCGCCCTCGCCGGCTTCTGTGACACCAAGGTGCAGGGGATAATGCATGTCTTCCTTGTCCATCTCGCTGACAAGGAGACGTACCGACCTCACCATCACCACGGTGTTTGAAGCCTTGATGGAGATGACCACGTCATTGAAGCCTTCACGTTTGCAAATGCGCAGAAACTCCATGCAGCTCTCCACTATGCCCTCTGGCGTGTCTCCATACCGTGACATGATGCGGTCGGAGAGCGACCCGTGGTTCACTCCTATGCGTATGGCGGTGTGGTGCTCCTTGCACAGGTTGAGCAGCGGTATCAGCCGCTCTTCCACTTTCCTCAGCTCAAGTGCATATTGTTCGTCGGTGTATTCTATCTGGCGGAAGGTGCGTGCCGGGTCGACATAGTTGCCGGGGTTGATGCGCACTTTCTCGCAGTTGCAGGCGGCCACCTCCGCCACGCGGGCATTGAAATGCACGTCGGCCACCAGGGGGGTGGTGATGCCCTTCTCGCGGAGTGAGGAGCGTATGCGTCCAATGTTTTCCGCTTCACGAGTGCCTTGTGTGGTGAAACGCACATACTCGCCTCCCGCCTCGATGATGCGTTCTGCCTGTTCCACGCTCCCCGTTATGTCGTTGGTCGACACGGTGGCCATGGACTGCAGGCGTATGGGGTTGTCACCACCCATCGGGGTGTCGCCCACCTTCGTCTCTGATGACAGGCGACGGTGATAATTGAACAAGTCGGTCATTTCAATTTGTCTTGAATCTGTATTTTTTCACTTCGCCCAGTTGCTGGTTGGCCTTTACTATCTTGTCCCCCAGACCGGCCTTGTATGCCTCCACCTTGGCATCGATGCCTTCGTCGGTGAGGGCTATCATCTCTGCTGCCAGTATGGCGGCGTTGAGGGCTCCGTTCACGCCTACTGTTGCCACGGGTATCCCCGGAGGCATCTGTATGATGCTGAGCATGGCATCGAGGCCGTCGAGCATTCCCTTGATGGGAACGCCAATGACAGGGATGGTGGTGGATGCAGCTATCACGCCAGGCAGGGCGGCGGCCATGCCTGCGGCGGCGATGATGACTTTTATCCCCCTGGCCTTGGCACCCCTGGCAAACGATTCCACTGCTTGTGGCGTCCTGTGGGCTGAAAGGGCATTCACTTCAAAAGGTATTTCCATCTCGTCGAGGAAGTCCATGGCTTTCTCCATGACGGGCAGGTCGCTGGTGCTGCCCATGATGATGCTTACTATAGGTTTCATATGATTATGCTTGATGTCTTATGTTGACGGTTAGAGAAACAGGATGGATACAAACGAACATATTATGCCGAGGAAGAAACCGGCGAGCACTTCAGACAAGGTGTGCAACTTGAGTATCAGCCGGCTTGTTCCCACTATGCCGCCCATGATGAGCACGAGGCATATCCACCACACGGGATTGAACGAGAATATTTCTGCAAAGGCTATGACGGCGCCCATCACACCGCCAATGGCTGCGGTGTGCGTGGAAATCTTCCACCACAAGTTGATTATGGCGCACAGCACTTGTATCATCAGCGAGGCCACTACGATGCACTTGATGGAGTAGGGGATGTGGTTGGCGCTGAGCGTGTAGTAGCAGCAGAAATAGCAGAGGATGGAGATGACATAGGGAATCATTCGGTTGTCCTTCACCGCCATGTCCTGCTTGCTCCATCCCTGATAGCGGGCATACAGTCTGATGAGCGTCGTTGGCAGCATCACGGTGAAGAGGAACACCACGATGAAGATGTAGAGCTTCACAGGCCAGTGCAGCAGGCTGAGGTAGCTGAAAGCGAAGAGTGCCAGCAACCCCACCACGGGCAGGTAGAACGGTGAGAACACCGCACTAAGGACTTTGGATAGCATGATGATGTCCTTCTCTCTCATTTTTTTCTCAGGCTTGATTTTGGTATGTTCATTTGTATGCGATATTTCACTATGGTGCGCCGTTTGGTGTTGAATCCTTTCTTCTTGATGGCCTCTTCCAGTTGCATGTCGGTCAGCGGGTGGTTCTTGTCTTCGTGGTCGATGATGTCCTTGAGCATGCTTTTTATCTTTCGCGTGGACACTTCGTCGCCGTCGTTGTCATAGCGTTCGCTGAAGAAGAAGCGCAGTCGGAAGATGCCCCATTGTGTTTCGGCGTATTTCTCATTGGTGACGCGTGACACCGTGGAGATGTCGAGATTGGTGTCGGCAGCCACATCCTTGAGGGTCATTGGCGTGAGGTCTGCCTCGTCGCCATCGAGGAAGAATTTCCTCTGCCGGCGAATGATGGCGCTCATCGTCTTGGTGAGTGTCTGCTGCCGCTGCTGCAATGCGTCGATGAGCATCTTGGCTCCCTCTATGTCCTTTCTCAGCAGTGGGAGGGCTTCTTTTTCCTTTTTCGACAGGTAGTCGGTGTTGGCGATGGTTTCCATGTATGCCTCGGAAACTTCCAAGGCAGGCAGTCTGCCGCGGTTCAGTGTGAAGGTGATCTGGCCGTCGTCAGTGATTTCCACAATGAAGTCGGGTGTTATCTGCTGCTTGCTTATGCCAAGGGTTTCCCCGAGTGCTGCTCCCGGCTTTGGGTTTAGCTTGCGCACCTCGGCACGCACCATCTCTTTTTGTTCGTCGTCGAGATGCAGCGAGCGTTGCAATTTGTCCCAGTGGTTCTTTAGCAGGTCGTCGAAATACTGCCCCACTATTCTCGAGAGCATTTCTTTCATCCATCCATCTTTTCGCCTGCTCACCTGTATCATCAGGCATTGCTGCAGGTTGCGTGCTCCTATGCCCGGTGGGTCGAAGCCTTGCAGTATGCCGAGCACTTGCTCTATTTCCTCTGGTGTGGTGGAGATGTTGTGATAGATGTCCATCTCGTCGCAGATGGTTTCCGGGTCTTTGCGCAGCAGTCCGTCGTTGTCGAGCGAGCCGATGAGGTATTCCATGATGCTCCTTTGCAGGTCGTCAAGTTCTGTCTCGCCCATTTGTTCCCTTAGCTTGTCAATGAACGACTCGCTGTTGGAGGGGTCTTGGTGAGGCCCTTGCACCTGTACGGGGATGGCATTCTCCTTGGTGTTGTAGTCGTCGTTTTCCAAACTGTCTGGCACGGGTGCTGGCATGGGGGTCTCCCAGTCGCTTTCTTCACTTGCAGAGACTTCAAGTGCAGGATTGTCGATAAGTTGGTGGTTGACGTATTCCACCAGTTGGTCCACTGGTTTCTCTATCATTTGGCCGACGAGCAGCTGCATCGGTGTCAGCCGTTGTTTCTGTACTTGCTTTTGTCCTTGCCTTATTGTTTGTTTGGCCATCGCTCTTAATGAAAGTTTGACGTTCTAATCCCTTGTTGATATTTCTTGAACGTAATAACTTACAAATATAATACCATCAACCAAGAAACGAAACGTTTTTAACTATTTTTAACTAGAAATGGATGGTCAGGGTATTGGTTTCTCCAAGGAGCAGGGAGTAAATGAAGCACGAAGTGAAAGTCAAAGCCAATTATAATCCAAAAATCGCATTTCAACTCTTGATTTGTTGAGGGCATTCGGTGTGGGTCATGAAGTGATGAAAGCCATTCCTTGGCTCTCTAGGGAGTTGCGGAATGGCTTTCGAGTTGTGCGTTTATAAGAGCAATGGTGGGAAGTTGCACATGTTGGAGTTCAAGGAAGCTTTTGTTGCATTTTCACCTTCCTGAACTTCCCATTTTCTTTTATATTGTATTCACCAGGACCGAGTTGGAGCATGGTGGAAGAGTATTGCGATGCCACATCTTCTATAGCTATCCTTTTAATCAGTCGCAATTGATTGTCGTATATTTCCACATCACTGGCCATCATTTCATTCGAAGGCATGCTGGGCTTTGTAGTTGTCAGTGGAACATAACTATTTGTGTTTGCCTCGTAGTAATATGCAGAAACTTGGTAGTTTTTTCCGGTAAGGTTGACAACACTGTTGGGTACGAGTATGTCGAAGTCTACATCACATCCGCTATATATCGAATTGACCAAATCATAATTTGTTGTCTGGCCGTTGCATGTGATTGCCAGCCGCAGTTTATTTTCAAAATTGTTGATTGAAGGGTTGCGGAGAGCCAGTCTGAATGCCTTGCCTTCAACATACGAACTCATGACATTGTCGACTTCCTGTATTTCTTGCCTCAGATACAAGAAACTTTCCAAAGTATGATTAGTAGGCATGTTGATGGTTGCAAAGTCACCATCCACTGTCAAGTTTATTGTCGATGGTGCATCTTCGAATATCTTGTCCCATGAATTACCTCCATTTGAAGAACTTACAAGGCACATTTCGTAGTCTTCAGCTGTTGGTTCATGCAAGTCCATATTTAAGATTTTTACAACTATGGCACTTACGTCTTTCACAGTTATCTCTCCATCTTTGTTCATGTCAGCTTGTTGAACGTGGAAATTGCTTGCATCATTATAGATGATATATGAAACGACATCTGCCACATCTTTTACAGACACTTCGTTGTCGTGGTTTACATCGCCCATGACATGCTTTTTCAATGATGTGGGTAAGGTAAATGTGATATTAGGTTCTACATATCTTCCACCACCGTTTATTGTGATGTAGTTGCTTCCGTTATGATGAATTACTTGTTTCAATACTCCGTCTTTGAAGACGCCCAAGCCGAAATTAAGGGTTCCACCAGTCAAGCTGCAATCGCGAATTCTCATCTTCAGGGTGAATGTGCTGCCAAGTGGTTTTCTGACAGTTTTGTTGTGCTGGTTGCCATCTATCACCATAGGGCTTGTCAATATCAATGGATGTTCACAATAAGCACTTTCAGATATGTCTCCCATGGGTTGGAAGTCTGTTATCATTGCTTGAATATGGTTGTAGCATACAGCCCGGCTGCCAGGTCGGTCCATGACGTTGGATTGATTGATGACGTTCAGGTCAACATATTTGTCTTGATTGTTCCCATGGCCGAAATTTACATGGTATTTGCCCTCGTTGTTCACTCCATCCACCACGAAAATGTGTCCGACGTCCTGTTCGTCAAATTCCCATGATCCACGATAGAAGACAGGCCTACCGTTAAGCAATTCATTGTTGAGCATGTCCAGCCATTCTGTTGTGGAATAGAAATTGCGGTTGCGGTATCTGCAGTCAGGAGAAAAGTGCAGATGATGCTGCAGTCCCCACAGCATCATGCCCATGTTCTTGGTGGTACTCAATGTATCATATGACATTATCATTCCTGCACCTGTCTGATAAACTAGACTTGCAACAGCATTGGCCTGTGCAGTTGTATAAGAACCCGAATATGAATTCAGGATTTTGTTCCAGTCGAATGACATTTTGCTAAAGTCAACATCAATGATACCAGTTTTGGTATTTGAATACCTGACGTGCCCATATCCGTGGTTGGAAACTCTGTGCTTGTTTAATATTTGTGCAACCGCAATGGCTCCGCATCCTGCTGCCGAATGGTCTGTACCATCCGCAATTGTTGGTGGGCACATGTTGTTGTAGGGCGATGTTTGATGCCACTTTGTGGTTAGCATGGGGCTTACGGTTGGTATGTTCTCCTTTATTTCCTTGAAATCCTTCCAATAGTCGGCTGTAAGGTACCAGACTTTAGCCCCCTGGGGGACATAGAGTGTGGTGTTGGCACTGTTGGAAAAAGTATAGTCATAGATTGTTACCGGAGTTGGGTTCTTGACGGTGACGGAGGCAAGGCTAGTGCAGCCATAAAATACATAATCTTCGATACTGCTCACGCTATTGGGAATGGTGATTGATGTCAGGCTGGAGCATCTAGAAAAAGCGGAACTTTCGATTTTGGTGACATTCTCTGGAATATTGATTGATGTCAGGCTGGAGCATCCAGAAAAAGCGGAACTTTCGATTTTGGTGACATTCTCTGGAATATTGATTGATGTCAGGCTGGAGCATCCAGAAAAAGCGTAATATTCGATTTTGGAGACATTCTCTGGAATATTGATTGATGTCAGACCAGAGCATCCAGAAAAAGCAGAACAGCCTATACTCGTCACACTATTAGGGATTATAGTGTTTTTGCAACCATAAACAAGTGAGTTGGAGGCCGTTTCTATGATTGCATTACAGTTGTTTCTAGAATCGTAAGAAGGATTTGTGGCATTTACTTTTATAGTCTTCAGGCTGGTACAATCAGAAAAAACGAAATTGTCCATTTTTTCCAAGCCGCTTCCAATGATTACGGAGCTTAAATTTGAACAGTCTTCGAAAGCACAGCTTCCCAGGCTTTTCACGCTATTGGGAATGGTGATTGATTTAAGGCTGGCGCAATACTGAAAGGCACTCCAGCCTATGCTTGTCACACTGTTCCCAATAGATACAGAACTAAGGCTTGTGCAGTTATAAAAAGTATAATCTTCAATTGTTTTCACACCATTGCCGATTATGACAGAAGTGAGGCTTGAACAGCCATAGAAAGCCCATTCTCCTATGCTCGTCACGCTGTTGGGGATGTTGATGGATGTCAGACTTTCACAATCACGGAAAGCATATTCTCCTATGCTCGCCACACTGTTGGCGATGTTGACGGATGTCAGATTGCGGCAGCAATAAAAAGTGTAGTAGCCTATGCTTGTCACGCGATAGGAGTTCCCTTCATACGAGACTGTAGAAGGGATGGAAACTGCTCCAGTGTATTTGTTATTACCATAAGTCACTTCCGCAGTCTTCGTTGAACTATCCAAATTGTAATAAATGCCATTGATTAGCGTCGCTGCATGTGCCATGAATGCCATAAGCAGTAGTGCGAGGGTAAATAATGTCTTTTTCATCATATTTGGTTTTGCATTGTTAATACATGACAAACGGTATATGGGAACATATCATAATAGGTTCTTTTCCTTTGTCGACAACACCTTTATAAAGTTGTGAACGTACCTATAGGTGAACAGTCAACAAAATTTTCTTCTTCATAATCAAAATATTGCATTCTCCAGTAATCAATAGTTCGGTAAATTATAGTTAAATTCATTAACATTCAAGATAGATTCAATATGAATAAATATCATTTATTTTTACATAAATTAACTTGAAAAATTTGGCTAATTGCCTGATATTTAATAACTTTACATCGGAAACCACTCTTTAGTAAAGTAAAAATGTCTGACATAATTAGCCAAATGGGAGGCCTTGCAGATACGTTTCTGTCAAAGCACGCCTCAAAGTTAAGCAAAAAAATCAAGTCTC
>CAMJLI010000050.1 GCA_946406585.1 uncultured Prevotellaceae bacterium
TCAAAAAAAAGTCCTCTTAGTTGGTCGTTTCATATAATCTTATTACTTTTGCAATCATGATAAACGACAACCATTCAGGCGAGATACATCGTCCTGGCCGAATAGAGGTAGTATGCGGCTCCATGTTCTCTGGCAAGACGGAGGAATTGATTCGCAGGGTGAAGCGTGCGGTTTTCGCCAAACAACGTGTAGAGATATTCAAGCCATCCATAGACACGAGATATTCTGATGAGGAAGTGGTCAGCCATGACCGCAATGCCATACGCAGCACCATCGTGGACACTTCGGCATCCATCCTTTTGCTGTCGTCGGACATTGACGTGGTGGGCATCGACGAGGCGCAGTTTCTCGACAATGGCCTTGTGGATGTATGCAATCAATTGGCCAATCGTGGAGTTCGTGTGATTGTGGCTGGTCTCGACATGGACTTCAAAGGTGTTCCTTTCGGCCCCATGCCTGCACTTTGTGCCATAGCCGACGAGGTGACAAAGGTGCATGCCATCTGCGTGAAATGTGGTGCTTTGGCGTACGTGAGCCACCGTCTGGGAAACGAAGAGAAGCGCGTGCTGCTGGGTGAGAAAGAACAATATGAGCCACTCTGCCGCGAATGCTATCGCAGAGCAACAGAAAAAGAACTCCCAAACAAGTCATAACCCCACAACCATGCTTGAAGGAAAGATTACATTCGACCGGTTGGCAAGATGGATTATCATGGTTGCAATTGTAGTGGCAACCATCCTCCTCCTAAAAAAGCTGAGCAACGTGTTGTTGCCATTCTTCATAGGATGGTTTATAGCATACCTGCTCTACCCTTTGGTGAAATTCCTCCAATTCAGGATGCACCTGCGCTCACGCACTCTTTCCATCATTGTGGCATTTGTTTTTGTTGGCATTTTTGTGGCTGGCGTGTTCTTCTTCATCATTCCTCCCATGGTGGAACAATTTGAACGCCTTGGACCACTCATCTTGAAGTATCTCAACCAACAATCGGCTTCAGGCGACTTCTCTGCCATGATAAAGGATTGGCTAAACGACCATCGTGAAAAGGTGATGGAATTTCTGAGCAGTCGCGATTTCATTGAAGCTGTAAAGACTGCTGCACCAAGTGTGTTTTCTGTGGTTGGCCAGACGGCAAGCATAGCTATCAGTGTGTTCGCCTCGTTTATTACATTATTATATACGTTCTTCATCCTGCTCGATTATGAATACCTGACAGACAACTGGTTGAAAATCTTCCCAAAGAAGTCGAGACCTTTCTGGCAGGACTTGATGAAAGATGTGGAACGTGCTCTCAACAACTACATCCGTGGACAAGGCCAAGTGGCATTTTGGATGGGCGTGATGTTCTCCTGCTGGTTTTGGGCCATTGGCCTTCCAATGCCCATAGGCATGGGCATCCTCATAGGCTTGATGGACATGGTGCCCTATTTGCATACTTTCGCCATCATCCCCACTGCTTTCCTCGCCATGCTCAAGGCTGCCGACACAGGCCAGAACTTTTGGGTGATTTTCGGTCTGGCAATGCTGGGATTCATCATCATACAAGTGATAACCGACATGTTCACCACCCCAAAGATAATGGGCTCAGCCATGGGGCTGAACCCTGCCGTTTTGCTCCTTTCGCTGTCAATATGGGGTGCCCTGCTTGGATTCATCGGCTTGATAATAGCCCTTCCGTTGACCACTCTCATGATAGCCTATTATCAACGCTATGTCACAAAAGAATTGGATGATGATATCCCAATAATTGTTGATTCACCACCACCAAGAGAGGATGAAACGTCCAAAAAAGAGCGAAAACCGAAAATAATTCCTAAAACATTTGGCAAAACAAACAAAAAGGAGTAACTTTGCACTCGCTTTTCAAAAAAGCACAAACGGAGATCCGTTAGCTCAGTTGGTAGAGCACAACACTTTTAATGTTGGGGTCTTGGGTTCGAGCCCCAAACGGATCACCAGGACATCTAAATCCTTGGAACTTGAATTAGTTTCAAGGATTTATATTATCTATTTCAACAACAAGGCTTTTCTATCATGAAAAAGACAACTTCAGCCATCATTATTCTTGCAATATCCATCGTTTACATTCTCACCATTTCAATGCAAACGATTTGCGGCAATCATTCATTGAGAATATCGACTGGTGTCTGCCAGGGTGACCAGTCAAGGCCATTCGATTTTGTAAATGGCAATCCTGGAGTTGTCGTCATCAACAAAATCCCAGAAAAAATCACGACAGACGATGTAAAAAACGCATTCACCGTAAGCCCGCTTTATCCTAATGCCCCAAATGGGCAGACCGATGCGCCCCACCTATGGACAGCTTCAGAAATAGGATTGCAAGATGGAAGCATGCAAGATGTTGGCGTAGCCAACACCAGAGCCATACGTTCAGCCTTGACAAATGACAATTGCATCGGCTTCAAACTTGACAAGATTTACAATGTGAAATTGGGTGCTGGCGGCGTGGTGGGCCATCCAGAATCATTCAAGAAAAATGCAATAGTGCTGCCTCGCGACTTTGTGATAGACGGAGAGGTTGACGGCAAAGCAACAGGTGGTTTCCACATGGACAACAACCTGTTTTACACGGAGTATTCACTCAACATGCGCAAAGTGCATGTCACATGCAGCAGAAAGGACAATTACAAATCCATATACATCAACACCACACGAGGCATTGACCAGTTGCAATTTACAGGATGTGTGTTCGACTATGGATACAACATCTTTATCGACTCCCCCGATGTCAATCCATTGGATGACAAAAACTTTCCTGTGAAGAGCAATTACATAAACCACATATACGTGGATGGATGTACGTTCAGAGGACCACATTCATTGGAAGGATTGGACATAAGGGTGGTGAAATCTTGCAGGTTCATAAACAACAAATTTACAGATTTCTCGGTTTGTCCGCTGACTTTCGGCACAAACAACAAGTCGAAATATGCCCAAACAAAGGTATATATGTCATGCCCCATATACATAGCAGGCAATACGTTTGAAGGCAACAATTATGTTTACAAGTCGAGATATACCAACACAGGCAACAATGTCTATTGTTGTGCCTTCCTTATTGAAAACGGCGTTGTGTATGCACTGCAAAACAGCATCAAGAACATTGTATCCGGACGTGCTTCATTCAAATATAAAGGTGGCGAGTATGTAAACATACCCGAGACATACGATGCCTACCTGAGTTGCCAACAAGTATATTTCACAAACAATATCGTAAAGAATATTGCCCGATTCACAAGCAATCGTTTTGAAGTGGGAATTATCAAATCAAAGAACATCAACATGGGTTTTGTCAAGGGAGGGAAACCCGAACGAGAATTGATCCGTTACTACAAGAACAACAAGTATTCACTTGATTGCAAGGAACTTAGGCGAATGTGGCAACAGAGGGATTATAATTCACAAAGAGACTACTTCCCCAACAGGGACACATCAGACCGCGACTATAAAGACGAGAAAGAATATGACAAGTCGTTGGTTGTAGACGAGAGAATACTGTCATTGACCTTAAGCCCTTCTGTTGTCACAAAATTTGTATTTAACGAAGTGACATTCTCTAACAATTCATTAGATGCTGGCGAAGGCAGCATTTCGGGCACCCTCTCTTCAAATCCTTGGCATACAAAAAGTCTCACACTTTGCAACAATACATTCAAGTCAAAATACATAACTTCCGGTGCTTCAGGAAAACAAAATGGCTGGCGCTTGATTACCAACGCAAAATATCGAGAAAATAGAGAGGCATTATTTGTGACATATCTGAAGAGGAAACATGGGAAAACCGCACTGACAATAACAGGCAACAAATTCATAGGCATGGGAAAAGTGCCCATTTGTCTTCTTATAAACCAATACTCAGCAGATGAAGGCGACAACACCAAGTCTGCTGCAAGAGGCGACATCCAAAAAGTACAAGGCAACACATGCCCCAATGGTTCAACAATAGTTCTTACAAGGTATCAAAGAATAGCAAAAAACGGTACGCCAATAGCGACATACAGGGAATGGTAAGGAAAGAGTTATCTGGTTTTGTTTTGAATTCCTACTTATAATTTTGCTTTTCTCTTGTTTCTTCGTAACTTTGCAGCCGATTGTGCCATTGAGCAGGCCAGCCTGCCAAGAGAGTTGCCATATAGGCTTCATCATAGTCATTTGAATAAGTATGATTTACAACTCTTTCAATTTCATCACCATATTTCCACTGATATTCTTGCTTTATTACGCGATTCCAGCCAAGTATCTCAAGGCAAGAAATCTGTACTTGTTGATTTCCAGCTACTTGCTATACATGCAATGGAAGCCGTCCTATGCCCTCGTTCTTCTTGGGGTAACAGTTGTAACATACTTCACAGCACTCTTTTTGGAGAAAGCCAAGAACCATAAAATCATACTTGCATCGGGAGTTGTGCTGTCTGTCCTCCCCCTCCTTTTTTTCAAGTATTTCGGATTCGTCAACGAAAACATCCACGACCTATTGTCCATGTGCGGCCTACACTACCAACTTGCAGGACTCAACTGGGCAATACCCATAGGAATATCCTTTTTCACCTTTCAGGCCCTAAGCTATATATTTGACGTACATTACAAGAAAATAGAAGCGGAACACAATTTTCTCATCTATGCCTTGTATGTTTCGTTCTTCCCTTCCATTCTCTCCGGCCCCATCAACAAGGCTTCCTTGGTGATACCTCAATTGAAAAACCTACGCAAGCATTTTGACTATCCCAAAGCAGTAGAAGGACTGAAAATGCTGCTATGGGGAATGTTCATGAAAGTAGTGGTGGCCGACCGCTTGACACTATATGTAGACCTCGTGTTTCAATATTACAACATATACTCAGGTGCCACCTGTCTTTTGGCAAGTTTCTTCTACACCATCCAGATATACGCTGACTTTGGCGGCTATTCCCTCATGGCCATAGGAGTGGGAAAAACTCTTGGTTTCGAGTTGACAGAGAATTTTCATCGTCCATATTTCTCATACAGTGTGACAAACTTCTGGAGGCGCTGGCACATTTCCCTTTCCACCTGGCTCAAGGACTACATATATATTCCCTTGGGTGGCAGCAGATGCAGCAAAGCCCGCAACTACTGGAACATTTTCGTGACATTTTTGGTTAGTGGCTTCTGGCACGGAGCCAACTGGACCTTTATCATATGGGGTGTCATGCACGGCATACTGCAAATAATAGAGAAGGCAACAGGACAAAACAAATGTGAATACGGAAGTTTCGGCAAAGGTGTAAAAATCATCATTACGTTCATATTGGTCAACTTCGCCTGGATTTTTTTCCGCTGTCCCACGCTTGGCGATGCCTGCGGAATACTCTCCCGCATTTTCGACTTCAACTTGTATAACAAGATTTACCTGTCAGATGCCCCCAATTCCATATTGACAGCCATGTCTGTGGTCATCTTGTTGTTGAAAGACTTGCGCGATGAGTTCTTCCCCGACCGCATACCCTTGATGAACAACAAGCGAACCATAGTGAGATGGTGTACATACATCATGCTTATTTTCACCATACTTCTCACAGGGGCTTTCAATGCCGACCAGTTCATATATGCCAATTTTTAAGAAGACATGAAGAAATACTTGCTCAAGATATTGTTGCTGTTTGCCATAGTGGCTGTCGGAGACATCCTTTTCGGAACATGCATGAAGCATGTCTATGGTTCAATAAAATCAGGAGGTCAAAGGCGCAACAACTATATTGCCAACGAAATGAAGGCCGACCTTGTGGTTTTTGGCTCTTCAAGGGCACTTAGCCATTACAACACTAAATTGTTGCAGGACTCACTCGGAATGACCTGCTTCAATTGTGGAGAAGATGGAAACGGCATCCTGTTGGACTATGGCCGGCTGTGGATGCTCAAAAAACGTTATACGCCAAAGACCATCATTGTGGACATAACTCCAAGTTTCGACTTGTTGAAGTCAAAAGATGGGATGAACATGGAATGGCTAAGACCTTTTTATGATTACGATGGCATAAAAGAAATATTCCATGATTTGGACAGCAATGAGAAATACAAGATGCTTTCGTCTTGCTACAAATACAATTCGTTTTTCTTCATGAGGATTGCATCATATCTTTTTAATGACAAGCTGGAAGACCAAGGAAATGGTTTTATTCCAAACAAAGGAACCATGAACCCTAAAAAAAAGAACATACTAAAAGACCTCCCCATAGAATATGACAGCTTGAAAATTGAATATTTGAACAAGTTCATCAACTTGGCCAGCGATTCAAAATTATATTTTATCATATCACCCGTATGGTATGACATTAGAGATAAGCGAGAGGAGGAAATAGCGTCATTAAAGACCATATGCGAAAAAAAAGGCATCCCATTGATAGACTTCACCAATGATTTGAAATTCATTGGCAAAGACTCTCTTTTTCATAATGGCACCCATTTGAACAACAAAGGTGCTGACGAGTTTTCAAAAGACATTGTCAGGATAATCCGCCAATCAACAACACAATAGTCTTTTATATTCAGTAAATGGTTTTCACCAAACAAAAAGTCACATGCAAACACCTTCCATACCAAACCAGCGCAAAGCATGGATTGATGCTCTGAGAGCCATGGCCATATTAATGGTATTGTATGGTCATCATGCAGGCTGCATAACGTTTTTTGCATTTGCCAACCCTGTTAAAATGCCATTGTTTTTTGCATTGTCTGGATATTTGTTCAAGATAAAGCCTGGAGGCGACGGCGCATTTTTCAAGAAATTGTTCACTGGAGTTGTTGTTCCCTGGTTGTGTCTCGGCGCGCTCCCCATTGCACTATCTTTTCCCATCAATGGCTTCGAACACGCCATGGCATCCCTTAAAAGGGTGCTGGTGGGCTTGGATTTATGGTTCATGCCATGCTTCATAGTCTCTGAAGCCATTTTCTACTATCTCTTGAAATGGAGCAAGGGCAAAACAATTCTGCTGGCGGTTTTCTGCATCCTGGCATCAATAATAGGACATATCATGAAATACAACCATCAGTTGGACTTTTTCATGATAAACATAGCATTAACAGTTCAGATGTATTTTATGTTTGGACATTTCATAAGAAAATATGAATCAAGCATAAAGCCCCATGCTCTTGGAATAGGCCTTGCCTTGCTTGTTGCATATTTCCTGATAGGCATCATCTTCTATCCCAATAGTGGAATGGATGTGCACTATGCTCTCTATCGCTCTTTGCCCATTGGACTTTGCATGGCATTCATTGGACTTGCAGCTTTGTTCATGCTTGCCCCCCAACTCAGCAATTACCCGAAGTGGATATCCTTGGTTGGTCGCAACACCTTGGTCATATACATGTTTGAACGATATACCATCATGCCGGCAGAATTGCTATATGATTTCCATAACAATCCTTATTGGATGACATCATTTGCCACATTGCTGTTCATGATATGGACTTGCCTGTTTTGCATTGGGGTTTCATGGATTCTTCATCGTTATGCCCCATGGGTGACAGGAGGGCGTTATTAACCCATTTTGGTCAAATAAGTTGGCAAAAAGCATCAGCAAATTGCAAATAAATGCCATTAACAAGTTGCAAGAAAACGAATTCGTTATGTTTTTTCGTGCAACAACATGATAATTGCAATATATTGTCTATCTTTGCACCATAAAAAATTCTGCAATAGCATATTATCGCCTAATCACATGGAAGAAAGGACGATTGGCAACAAAGCATCCATCATGTTGCATTTGCGGAATTACATTGCTATAATGTAGGCAGCCAGATTGCCTTGAGACAAAAAACAATACAAATACATGGCAAAAACAAACCCATCAGATGGGAATCATTTCGTATCTGTTGTAATACCGGTTTATAACGAAAAGAAATTTATAGAGAAATGCATCAGGTCGGTATTAAGTCAAGATTTTCCATCAGACAAGATGGAGGTGTTGGTTATGGATGGCTTGAGCAACGACGGCACACCAGACATAATAAGGCGGCTTTGCGCAGAAGACAACAGGATAAAGTTGCTTGAAAACCCCAAGAAATATGTCCCTTCGGCAATGAACATTGGCATAAAGGCTGCCAAAGGAGACATCATCGTGAGAATGGACTCCCATTGCGAGTATCCTTCAAATTACGTGTCGGTTTTGGTGAAAAAACTAATCGAGCTGGACGCAGACAATGTGGGCGGAATGTGCATAATGGAACCTGCCAACGACAGTGTCTCAAGCCTGGCCGTAGTGCTGTGTTTCAGCCATCGTTTTGGTACAGGCTCTGCTTTGTACAAGGTAGGTTGCGACAAGATAACCGAAGTTGACACAGTTCCTTTCGGATGTTTCAAGAAAGAGATTTTCGAAAAAGTAGGCTGTTACGATGAGGACATGCACAGGAACGAGGACGAGGAATTGAACGCCAGGATCACCAATCACGGAGGCAAGATATTCATCATTCCTGAAGTAGGCATTCGCTATACCCCCCGCGACACCATCGGCAAATTGTCCAAGATGCTCTATCATTATGGCTTGTGGAAACCCCTTGTAAACAAGAAGGTGGGCAATGCAGTGTCCTATCGTCAGTTTGCACCACCCATGTTTTTCATCTTCTTTGTTTTAGGATTGATTTTGGGGATAGTGTTTCCACCAATCCTCATGATTTGGGCTTCTGTCATGATTTTGTATTTCGCCATTGCATTTGCCATAGGTGTCAATCATGCCATCAAGCACAAGAGGGCTTCTCTATGCATAATGATGCCAATAACATTTTTCTGCATGCACATTTCATATGGTTATGGCTACATAAAAGGATTGCTGTTCAACAATTCACTTAGTTATACCATTGACAGGTAGGCATTTGGGCAGCTATCGACACAAAGGAAAAGACATGTCGTCAGGAAAGAAAATACTGTGTTTCATAGAAAGCTTGGAGGCAGGAGGTGCACAAAGACAACTTATTTCCCTTGCATCCTTGTTGAAGGGCGAAGGACATCACCCGATCATCGTCACGTATTATCCAAACAGTTTTTATGCCGACACCTTGTCATCATTAGGCATAGAGCACATCTTTTTGGAAAATTCCTTCTCCTCTTTCCGCAGGCTGGCCGCCTTTATGAAGGTTCTGAAAAGTCAGGCGCCATATTGTGTGGTTTCATTCGAGGAAACGGCTTCGATGTATCTTTGCCTTTTGCGCATGTTCATGAAATTCAAGTTGATAGTTTCGGAGAGAAACGCAACATTGAAAATAGGTGCTACAGAAAGGCTTAGGTTTCAGTTATACCGCGTTGCCGACAAGGTGGTGTGCAATTCCATGTCAAAAACCAAGTTCATAGAAGACAATGTGCCACACTTGTCATCCAAGACCCACACCATCATCAACTATCTTGACACAGAGAGATTCAAGCCTCTTGAGCTGCCAAGACAGTCATCGTCTCTGAGGAAATTGCTGGTATTGGCAAGGGTTGTGCCTCAAAAGAACGTGGAACGCTTCATTGAAGCCCTCAGATTGTTGAAAGCCGATGGGGTTCGCCTTTCCGTAGACTGGCACGGCCAGCCAATAGAGCCTTACCACACAAAGTGCCAGGAATTGATTGAAAAATACCAATTGGGCGAAATGCTCAAGATAAACCCGCCCATATCAGACGTGGAGGAGGTTTACAACAAATATGACGGCTTTTGCCTGCCATCCATCTACGAAGGCTTTCCCAACGTAGTAGGTGAAGCCATGAGTTGTGGTGTGCCCGTGTTGTGTGGCGACGTTTGCGACAACAAGTTCCTTTTGGGAGAAGAAAGCAATCTGCTATTCAACCCGTACGACATAAATGACATTAAAGACAAAATAGAATTGTTCTGCAACCTGAGCAATGAGCAATTACAGGAAATAGGGAAAACCAACCGCGACAGGGCGGTGAAGATCTTCTCATCAGCAACATTTGTGAAAGAATACTTAAATCTAATGGAGTTATGAGCAAACAGGTAATATTTATCGGCCCATTGGGGGGTGATTCAAAAATGGTGGCGGGTGACAGCCTGAAAAACCTGCATCTAACCAACCGTCTAAGGGAATTGTCTGTCAACCTTAGAATTGTAGACACGATAGAAAGCAACAAGTCTTTCATAAGAAAGGTCATGGCCGTATTATTCATTCTCTTCCACCGCAAGAACAAGTTCATTGTCTCTGCCAGCACAACCGGAGCTTATCGCCTGCTGTCGCTGATGAAACGATTCAAGATTTCCGATGTCATATATTGGGTGGTAGGCGGCGACTTTCCCCATCTCATCAACTGCGAATTAATAAGCACAAAGCCATACGCCAACGCAAGGGTCATCATTGTGGAAGGCAAGCGAATGGAAGAGACACTAAGAATTTATGGCTTGAACAACGTCATCACATTGCCGAATTTCAAGCCTATAGATTTCATCCCTGCCAAGAAACCTCGCGAAGCAAACGCCCCGGTCAGATTCGTGTTCCTTTCCAGAATTGTAGAAGACAAAGGCTGCGGCTATATCAACAAGGCTGCCGAGATACTGAACGAAAAGGGCTTGGGAGCACGTTTCTCCATCGATTATTACGGTTCTATAACAGAAAGCTACAAGAAGAGTTTCCTGAATGAGATAGGCAACATTCCCAATGTGGAATACAAGGGATTTCTCAAGTTGGTTGACAGGGCCAACTATGGTGTTCTGGCTGAATACGATGCCATGCTGTTCCCCACATTCTTCTATGGGGAGGGCTTTGCCGGCATATTCATCGATGCCTTCATCGCCGGTCTCCCTGTGATTACATTCGACTGGAGCCTCAATAGCGAAATCATAAGGGATGGCGAGACGGGAATCGTCGTGGAAAACAGGAATGCAGCAAAACTTGCAGCGGCAATGGAAAGACTGATTACAGCCCCGCAGCAGATAGAAGCCATGTCGAAAAAATGCCAGGCCCAATGCATGGACTTTGACTCGGAACATGTAGTGACAAAGGCATTGATAGAAAGGATTGGACTGGCTGAGTAAAAGGTCGTTCCGTCCACGGTGATAAGGTATTAGCAACCTTTACACTTGAAAAGCAATGTCATTCCTAACTCGCAAATACCCTTTCTCCAAAAGCAGTCACTGGCTGAGAGACAGCGCAGTGTATTGCACCATCGTATTCCTGATCCTTTACCTGCTGCAACCTTTTGGGTTCAGCATGTATAGTGGCAACAAATTCTTGTTGTCACTATTGTTTGGACTTGTGTCTTTTGTATGCTGCAGTGTGAGCGAACTTGCTGTCAGGCCTTTACGCAAAAGTATTGCGCCGTGGCGCATCTGGCACGAGGTCTTGTTTGTGTTGGCAATGGTCTTGCTAATCGGCATAGGCAACCTCTTCGTATTTTCATTCGTGATGTTCCATTATCCGATAACGCCAAGATTATTCTTTGCGTCACTCTACTGGACATTGATCATCTCCGTAATAATTGCCACATTCTC
>CAMJLI010000051.1 GCA_946406585.1 uncultured Prevotellaceae bacterium
AGTCCCATCAGCACTGTCAGCGGGCCGAGGCATGTGTCGTGGCCGAAACGGAGGTCGCAGATGTGGTCGCTGCTGCCATTCAACACCGCGTCTGCCTTCTTTATGATGTCTTCAAGAATGGGAATCATCTCATATTGGGGACCAAACACCCAGGAATAGGAACCGAGGTTGGCTGACTCCCATTCGTTCACTATTTCTTCGTCGCTGATGATGTTGCCCAACATTCCCTCGTGGGCGATGTTGGGTAGCGAGGTGTAGAGGTTGATGAGGTCGCTTCCCAGGTTGTTCGTCCTGCCGGGAAGGCCTTCGGTGCTCGTGAAGACGCGTGACACGATTTTCTCCCTTAGCGAGTTGTCGCTCTTGAACTGGTCTCTGTTTTGTTCATAGCGTGGCTTCACCCTTGGAAACTTGTGCTTTATGGGGTTTTGCCTGTCGGTGGGCACTACACCGTCGAGGGTGAAACGTGAAGATTGTTCACGAATCTCTATCTTGGGATTGCATTGCACCAGTTCTTGGCAGAAGGCTGACATGCTGAGCACGCAACGGCCTGTCAGCGAGGAGATGGCAAGCACATTGCCACCCTTCTTGAATACCTGTGGAAACTGATTGTACATGGTTCGGGCTATGTATTGGTGCTGTTCCCAGCCTAATTGGCTAAGCTCGCTGACTCCGGTCATCAGCTCTTGCTTGGCTTCCATGAACTTGGTGTAGAATTTTTCTCCTTCGGCTGTGAGAAGGCCTTTCTTGTGAGCGGTGGTCATCAGCGTGTCCAGGTTCTTATACAGGTTGTCGGTCCAGTAATAACGCGACCCGTGGCGGGCATAATGGCTGATATAAAACGGCTTGTAGCCTTTGGGGGCCTTTGTCAGTTCCACTTTCTTGTAAGGGTAGGGATAGTCGGTGCCGTATGATTTCTTGGGGTCGGCCTTGACTTGTTCGAGTACTGTGTTGCCTTGAGCCGCTGTTGTCAGGGCTATAAGCAGAAAGAGAAGGGGTGTGAGAATCCTTTTCATGGTTATTATTGTTTTTAGTCGATTTTTTGCAAATTTAGCAAACTCCAAAAAAATGACAAAGGAAGAAGGCTTGAAAGTTATATTTTCAAAATAGAATGGCATAAAATGAAAAAAGGAAACCAACTATATTGTTGGTTTCCTTGTCTGCGGAAAGAGGGGGATTCGAACCCCCGAACCGCTTTTGACGGTTACACGCTTTCCAGGCGTGCCTCTTCAGCCACTCGAGCACCTTTCCTTGCAGCTGATATTCTTTTCGGACTGCAAAGGTAGGCATTTTTTCTAAAACAAAGAATTTTTTTCTCCTTTTTTTGTATTTTTGCAACTGATATAGTTCGTAAAGCCATTTTTGCAATACCATTGCTCCATTTTGCCATCAAATGGTTGACATTACGGAATGGTATAAACAAATTCAAAAAGGAGAACCATGAAAACAATTCAAGATGAACAGACTTTGACAACCAAAATGAATATTTGGGACCTGTTGAAAAACATCATGCCCTTTGTGCTGCCCTACAAATGGCTCATAGGCATGACGCTTGTGCTTACTCTCATTGGCTCTTTGATGGCGCAGGTGAATGCCGTGGTGCTCGACCGTGCCGTGGATGCCATCAACGCACTAATCCAACAGCCAAGCTTTTCATGGAGTAGTGCCGTCAGAATTCTTACGGTCATCAGTGTCATCCTCCTTGGAAAGGAAGTGATAGGGGCTTTGGTCACCTTCTTCCAAAGGTATTATGGCGAGCGCATGAGAATCCTGGTGAGCAGGGACCTGTCGCTTAAAGTGGTGGAGAGAATGCTTTCCTTCCGATTGGCTTTCTTTACGGCGGAAGGAAACGAGACGGGCAAGCTGCAGTCGCGTATCGACAGGGGCATCATGAGCCTCAGCAATACGGTAAATAATTTCTTCATTGAGATTCTCCCCCTTTTCACAAGTGCCATCCTCGCTTTGGCTCTGATGTTCATGGCAAATGTCTATGTTGGCTTGGTCGCCTTGTTCATCGTTCCTATTTATTTCTATGTCACATATGTGCAAGCAAAAAGGATGAAGGGTGGCAGACGTGGAATATTCGGAAGCCATCAGGCTGTAAGCCAAAGCATTCTCAATATCATAGAAAGCATCACGGTAATCAAGTCGTTCAACCGGGAAGAGATAGAGGCTGCCCGCCAGGCGGAAATCCAACGTACCATGACTGACCTGCAACTCAATACAAGAAAGCAGAGTTACATGTTCAATGGATTGAAGAGCTTTCTGGAACAGATAGGCACCGTGCTCATCATCATTCTCACTGCATACCTCGTCCTCATAGACTATCCGGGAATGACAATAGGAAAGATAATGTATCACGTCATGCTTTTCGCAAATGTCAGTGCTCCTATCAGACAACTTCACCGCATTTATGATGACATGAATGACGCTCTCATCTATGCAGAGGGGTTCTTCGGCATCCTGCATGCTGACGGGGAAGTGGAAGAGACGGGAAAATACAGGCCTGAAACCGTGAAAGGCGATTTTGTACTGAATGGGGTGGACTTCACATACAGCAATGGCACACAGGCCCTCTTCGATGTCTCAATGCACATAAAGAGCGGCAAGATAACCGCTCTTGTAGGGCTAAGTGGCGCTGGAAAGAGCACTATCGTCAATCTGCTCGACAAGTTCTACCGTCCTCAACGGGGTGTCATCAGTCTTGATGGGGTGGACTTGGCTGACTGGGATACTCAATGGCTGCGCGACCATGTAGGTCTTGTGCTGCAAAAAAACCACATCTTTGACGGCACCATCGAGGAGAACATAAAATATGGCAATCCCAATGCAAGCCACGACGATGTGGTGAAGGCGGCTCAGCAGGCTTTCATATACGACCAGATAATGAAGCTGCCCAATGGTTTCGAAACCCAAGCCCTTCAGTTGAGCGGGGGACAACAGCAACGTATCGCCATCGCACGTATGTTCATTAAAAATCCACCCATCATTTTCCTCGACGAGCCTACGGCAAGCCTTGATGCCATAGCCACCGAACAAATCAAGGCAAGCATAGATGCCATCAAGGCAGGGCGCACGGTGATAATCATTTCTCACAATATAGGACAGATTATTGATGCCGACCTCATTTATGTGCTGAAGGAAGGCCATGTGGTGCAAGGTGGAGAGCCTAAAGAGGTTTACAAGCAAGGGGGACTCTACAAGGATATCTTCGACGCCAGCGCAAGAAGCATGAATGTGGATAAGATTGCCAGTACCATCTCCAACTGATTTGCTGCCAAACCCCAAAATGGCATGTTTTTTGCATTGTTTTGGGTGAAGGAGGTTATATCATTATGGCATTTATAGATTATTATAAAATATTAGGCGTAGACCGCAACATTCCACAGGCTGACGTGAGGAAGGCCTACTTGAAGCGTACAAAACAGTTTCACCCTGATTTGCATCCGGATGACCCCAAGGCAAAAGCAAAGTTCCAAGCTCTTTCGGAGGCGTATGAGGTGATTGGCGACCCGGAAAAGAGGGCTAAATACGACAAATATGGTGAGCAATGGCGGCAAGCCGAGGCTTTCGAACAGGGTGGCGGACAGCAATATTGGCATACCGGCTCTGGTGGCTCACCTTTTGATGGCTTCGACTTCAGTTCTTTCACCGGTGGTGGTGGGTTCAGCGACTTCTTCGAGCAGATCTTCGGAAAGAATGCCGGAGGAAGGCAGAAGACAACTCGCAAATCCAACAGTGGCGACATGAATGCCACCGTGGACATTGACTTGTACACTGCCATGCTTGGTGGCGATGTCATCATTGCCCTCAACAATGGGACAAAGGTGAAATTGAAGGTAAAGCCTGAAACCCAGAATGGCACGAAGGTGCGCCTGAAAGGGAAAGGTCTGGACAGGGGGAATGGCACCTTTGGCGACCTCATCATCACCTACAATGTGAAGTTGCCCACCAATCTTTCCGAAAGGCAGAAGCAACTTCTCATGCAGATGAGGATGGGGTAACCTGTCCTACTGTGAGGATTTCTTGATTCCCCAATATTTCAAGTTGATTTTACTCTCCACGTCTTCCTCGATGGCGTCGGGAAGATTGCAGAAGAAGTCGATGCCCGTCCTTCTTTCCAATTCATCTATGGTGATGGCGTAATCACCGTAGTTCGTGTTGGAGTCTGTCTTCTTCTCGTGGTAGGTCCACAGTCCCATGGCTTGGTAGGTGTTGGTAGATTTGTCATAAGCCAGCACTGCCATATAGAAATACTTGGGTATGAGAAGCTTGTCATTCAATTTGTAATCATACACCTTGTCGGGGGTGATTGTGGCTGCCTTGACAACATATAAAGTGTCGCAATTTTGAGACCAGGGACGTATCAGGTTCTCCAATCTCAGCCATATTCCACCATTGTGTAATTGCCACTGTGGCTGGATATTGCTCATGAAGAACGTCTGCTCGTTTTGGGCCAAGGAACATAAGCGGTCCTGGGATGGGCAGAGGTGACCTTTGGAGATGTTGTCAGAATTGGTGTAGTCGCTTTTATAGGTGCGATATTGCACTGGGATTTCTGTGTCAGCCGTCCATGGGTCGTTGCTCCTGGAAACATTTTTCATGTTGTTTCCAGAATGCATCTGATAGCATGTCCAGCGATTGGCCTTGTCGGCATAACTCCATTCCAGACTGAAGGTGATGCCATATTGGTCGGTGGATTTGATGATGAGTTGGTTCATGGTGGAATCGGCTGCCAGATGCGGGTATTCCAGCAACTTGGCACGATAGAGGTTGCGGTTGCGGTTGGTGTCGGTGACTACCTGTCCACCTCCCTGATACTCTGCAATTTCCACCTTGACGGCAAGATAGTCTTTCGACTTCCCGTTTTTCAGATAAACCTTTACACCATATTTCAGGTTGTATATGATTTGCACGCGGTCAAACTGGTCGGTGGTGTATCTCACTTCCGAACCATTTCGCAGCGTGATGATCACGGTGTCTACCTCTGTCTGCTCCTGTGCGAAGGTGGCAAGCGAGGAGAGCAGTGTTACCAATATCAAGAAATATCTTTTCATTGCTTCGTCCTCCTCTTATTTGATTATTATCTTGTTGCCTTCTCTCACATAGACTCCCTTTTGCAAGCGGTCGGTGGAAGTGCCCACCATCTGTCCGTTGACATTGTAGATGCGGCCGTTGGGGTCGTTGCCGTCCAGCGTGGCTGTCTTGATGTCGCTAAGTACGCCATCTATGCAGATCCTTGCCGGTTGCTCGGCAGTGGTCTTGAAGTATGCGCGGAAAGCCTTTAGGTCGTTGGTCACATTCGGGTAGTAGAGTGTGTTGTTGTCACCGAGGAACAGAACGCTGTTGTCGCCTGCCTCCAGGGTGGTGGGGTCAAAGATGCCTATCATTTCGTATAGTCCGTAACTCACTGGATGGAGTTGCGACTGTATGTTGGCACCTTGGACGCAGATGAGGTCCACGTCCTCTGTAGGATAAACAAGATATGGCACTCCTGCCAGCAGGTCTTCCGTGGATGTGAATTCCAAGGAGTTCTCGGCGGCGTTGAATCCTGTCAGTGTGGCCAGTTTGGCTGATGTCACTATGCTTGAGAAATCGGGGATGTCGAAAGGCAGGCATAGGGTGTTCCAATTGCCGGTGGTCAGTTTGCGGTTGACACAGACGTTCACGCTCCTTCCTTCGTAGGTTGCAATTTCCAGTGCGTGGCCATATTCGTTCTCGTCGAAGGTGAGATTTGGCATTATCTCGTCTATCTGGGTGTAGTATAGCTCTGAGGCACTGCCATCTTCGGTCGCTCCGAGGATTCCCTGGATGTTGAACCAACGTCCGCGGAGGTCATCGGGGATGATGTCGCCCATGTTGAACTTGTTTGACATTGCCACCTCTATGTCGCCATCCATCAGGTAATAGGTGTTGTCTCCCTCTCTCCTGAGTGCCATGTCGTTGATGGCCACATAGTCGGCGCGGTGTGTGGTGCTTTTCAGTTCCGATAGGTTGTTCACAACAACCGGGGTTGGTATGTGCCAGTCGTCCAAGCATAAGATGGAGTCGGCGATAGACGTGCTGATGTGTGTGAATTCTGGCATTCCATTGTTGAAGTGGTACACACCGTCTACACTGCCTATCAGTGCTCCGCCATCTTCGGTGTGCCATCCGGCATCGTAGGGCAGGAAGTTCTTGAAATTCACCGATGCGGTGCTGTCGGTGACGAAAGCCTCGGTGTTGCTGCCTTCATGTACGAAGGTGATATTCCCGGGGTTGTACTTGCCGAGAGTAAGCCGCACCTGGGTGCCGTCCTCCAAGTCGCGCAGTTCGGAGAGGCTTGTCACCTCTGGCAAGCTGGGCGCGTCGCTGATGGTTGCTGTCAGGCTTGTCAGTCGCCAGTGTCCTTTGGAGGCTGTGTTTGTGAAGACGATGTTGTCGCTGTTGCCTGTCCATGTAGTGGTCGTTCCAATGTTTGCTTGCCCCACATCCACGCTGAAGTCGCTATTGGATGGCGCATTGCCGGAGGCGAAAGACATGGTTATTTCGGTGATTGCTTCACTTGCGCTCACAGTGAGGGTGTTGCCTCCATAGATTCGCGCCGCAGAACCAGTGTCGTAATATTTCGGTGTGGTCTGGCCTTTGCCTTTCGAGAATGTCAGCGTAATACCGTCAACGTTCACTGTGGTTAGTTCATACGCATTGGCCCATCCTTGTTCGCTCATGTCTATTGTCACCTCTTTGGCCAGGGCAGGATGACAAGGTAGGATGAGCAAAGCAAAAAGTATTAGTCTTGAATGTTTTTTCATATTTCATGGTTTTAACGTAAGCAAAGTTAATGCTTTTTTTCGATACGTTGTCAAAAAATGGTTGTTTTTCTTTTCGTATGTGCTGTTTTTCTTCTTTTTGTGTACCTCTTTTTGCCATTTCACCATTATTGAGTAATTTTGCAACGTTTTTGTAATTCTCTTATACGAAACACATGAAGTCAATAACATTTGAGGCGGCTCTCTTCGACCTCGACGGTGTGGTCTTCGACACTGAGCCGCAGTATTCTGTATTTTGGGGGCAGGTATGCCGCCAATATCATCCAGAAATTCCGGGATTGGAGAACAAGATAAAGGGACAGACTCTTACACAAATATTGGATGCCTATTTTGCTGAAGAAAGCATGCAGAAAGAGATAGTCCTAAGGCTCGATGAATATGAGATGGCAATGGACTATCCGTATATTCCAGGATTCCTTTCTTTCATGCGAATGCTGCGGGAGGCTGGTGTTCGCACTGCTGTCGTGACAAGCAGCAATGTGCCCAAGATGGAATGTGTATACAAGGCTCATCCCGATTTCCTGAAGCTTTTCGATGCCGTGCTTACGGCAGAGGATTTCGATGAAAGCAAGCCTTCTCCTGATTGTTATCTCAAGGCTGCAAAGAAACTGGGTGCAAGCAAAGGCGGCTGTGTCGTCTTCGAGGATAGTTTCAATGGCTTGCGCTCTGGCATGGCGGCTGGAATGGCTGTCGTGGGTCTTGCCACCACCAACGATGCCGATGCCATAGCACCTCTTTGCGACATTGTCGTGCCCGAT
The DNA here is from genome assembly GCA_946406585.1 of uncultured Prevotellaceae bacterium. The sequence goes on from CAMJLI010000051.1 coordinate 7,565, forward strand.
TTCCAGAATTTGAAGATGGAAGATTGCTTGCATCTGTTGAATAATCATTCGGCTTCCTGACATGAACACACAAGACACACCCGTGCATTTGCGTCTTTGGCATCGTGACTTCTGGTGTCTTTCTATGGCAAACATGCTGATTTCGATGGTTGTATATGGACAAGTGTTCATGGTGCAGTCCATCGCCCGCAATGCTCATATCCATCAGGACATCGTTGCCGAAAGTTGGGGCGCATACGGCTTGGGGTTGTTTGCACTTGGAGTCTTTGTGTCCTATTTGGTGCAAAGGTATAGGCGCCGGCGTGTATGCCTCGTTGCCATGGTGGGAGTGGCTGCGGCCATCGGAGGGACGTCTTTCGTCTCCTCTGTGCCGGTGGAGATGCGTGTGTTGCTTTTCTTGGGTGCAAGATTGGCAGTTGGAATGTTGTTCGGACTGGCGCAAATGGTGCTTTCGAGCACCCTGGTCATCGACATTAGCGAGTCTTACCAGCGCACGGAGGCCAACTACGTAGTGGCTTGGTTCGGGCGACTGGCGATTGCTCTTGGTCCGTTTGCAGCCATCATGATCCATCGGTTTTACGGCGGCGAGGTTCTGACATGGACCATGGTGGCACTCGGCGTGCTGGCTGTGGTGTTGGTGCATGCCGTCAATTTCCCTTTCAGGATGCCTTCAGACAACATCAAATTGTTCAGCCTCGACCGATTCCTGCTGTTGAAGTCATGGATGCTGTTCGTCAACTTGTTCCTCGTATCGGTGGCTGTAGGCATCGTGGTGGCGTTGCGCTGGGATGATGCCTTTTTCTTTGCCGCCATGATGGTGGGATTCTTGTTGGCTATCATGGCTGAGAAAATCGTCTTTGCCAATGCCGAATTGATGAGCGAGGCGGTTGCAGGACTGTTGTTGCTGGGCTTTGCCATATTGATGCTGTGGTCTGGACAGGACACCAGCGGAATCACTTCAGCCATCTGTGTCGGACTGGGTGCAGGTTTGCTGGGCTCGCGCTTCCTGCTGTTCTTCATCAAGTTGAGGGACCACTGCCAGCGTGGCACTTCCCAGAGTTCCTGCTTCCTCTCGTGGGAGTCGGGCATGGCATTGGGACTGGCCGTTGGAGTAGGGGGCTGTTGCAATGATGTTGCGGCAACGTGTCATGGTGCCGACGGTCGTCCGGCGGTCTTGATGGTTGCCATGGCCTTTGTCATTGTTGCCCTGGCAATGTATGTCGGCTTCACGCACAAATGGTATATGAAACATAAGAACAGGTAGTTATGAAAGCAAATGGAAATGGACTTGCAAGAAGGCTGACGGTTGTTGTCTGTGCTTTCTTTTGCTGTGTCGCTGTCGGTGCACAGGGATGTTATAATGGGTATTATACGCAGTATTACAATGACAAGGCTCTTATTGCTGAAGCCAAGGCATGGGTGGAAAGTGGCGAATGGCGCAATGGCTTTGATGGTGCCTTGCCGCATTCCAGTGTGAATGTGGTGGATTTCTACTTGCAGTACAAGAAGAATCCTGAACAATGGAAGGCCTTGTTTTCATGGTTGGCAAAAACCGATTTGCTGGCTATCCCCAAAGGCAAGCACCCCATCGAGGGCTCGTCGTTGGTGGCAAGTGTGGAGGACAGCAACAACGAACCATTGGAAAAACGCAGGAGCGAGAGCCATTTTCACAACATCGACTTTCAACTGGTGGTGAAGGGCACGGAGCGTTTCGGACTGATAGACCATTATACGAGCAAGCCCAACACCCGCTATCGTCCGGATGTCATTCATTATGACTATGATGTGGAAAAGGCATTGTTCCATGACAGCACACCCGACAGGTTCTTCATTTTCTTCCCTTCCGATTGGCACATAGCAAAGGTTGCCACGGAAAAGGACGACCAAACCATTCGTGTCATCGTCATCAAGGTGGAATACAAGTAAAGATAAGATCAAGGCTTTTGGAGAAAACTGATGCAATGTGAGAAGGAATCACAAAAGATGCTTTAAGAAGCGTTTCAAGGTATCGGTTACGGCATAAAATAAGGAGGGAAGACAATGACGCAACAAGACAAAGAAACACTAATTAAATTGCTGAATCAATATAGGGATTTAGGCATTTCGGAACAGATAGACTTCAAAAAATTCTATATCTACTCCATTATTGCTCATTCCACAGCCATTGAAGGCAGTACTGTGACAGAGGTGGAGGCACAACTCCTTTTCGATGAAGGTATCACCAGCAGTAAACGCACGATACAGGAGCAGATGATGAACCTCGATCTCAAGGCCGCATACGAATATGGGATGAAATGGATTCGGCGACACGAGCCTATAACAGTAGATTGGCTTATCTCGTTGGCTGCAAAAGTAATGAACCATACCGGCAGCGAGTATAACACAATGACTGGCAGCTTTTCGGCTGCACGAGGAGAGTTGCGTAAATTGAATGTAAGTGCAGGGCTTGGAGGTCCGTCGTATATGTCGTATCAGAAAGTGCCGTCACGTCTTGCCGCTTTTTGCGAAGAACTGAACAAGCGCCGCATATCGGTCGACAAGACTGACCCCTGTGCTCTCTATCACCTCAGTTTTTGGGCTCATTACGAACTGGTGACCATTCATCCATGGGCAGATGGCAATGGGCGCACCAGCCGTTTGCTGATGAATTTGTTGCAAATAGAATACGACCTATTGCCAGTGAGAGTGCTCAAAGAGGACAAGATAGCTTATATTCAGGCACTTGTTGATACAAGAAATAATGAAGATATCAGCATCTTTATTGATAGCATGACGCAGTTGCATATTGAGCACATGCGTAATGATATAGACAAATTCCTCAAGACTACAGAAGAGGGAAATCGTGACGAGAGAAAAGAAACCACCCAGAGAAATGTCGCAGATAATGTCGCAGAAAAACTAACAGATAGACAACGGATTATCTTGACATTGATAGAAAGACGTGTCGCAGATGATGTCGCACAAAATGTCGCAGTAAACACAAAGTATCTCTCGGAAAAACTGAATGTAAATAGAAAAACCATTCAGCGAGATACAGCGTACTTGCAAGAGAGAAAACTCATACATTGGGTTGGATCAGACAAAACTGGCCATTGGGAAATCATAAAGGAGGAATAGCCTATGGGATTGAGGGAGTATAAATTAATACATTGAGCGTTGCCACGGAAAGAGGGCATTGGCATACATCGGATAAACATAAATGCCTACATTCACGCCAAGGTCGTGTGTCTCTTTTGAAGAATTGGTGGGTGTACACTTGACGATGAAAGAGCCCACGGTGCTCTTCGTTGCCAATATTTTGACATCCTTATTAAAATTCTTGTTGATGGTTTCGGTTTGGTCTTTGCCATTCTCGTCAGTATAGGTCACGGTGATGGTGTAGTCTGTCAGTGTGTCATAACCATCAAGAAGTCCCACTCTGTAGCAGGCATACATACCCACGATTGTCTTGTCGGTGGTTGGTTGGTTGGTCGCCACCTTTTTTGTCATCATCATCATCACCGCAAGATGTGGTCATTGCGCCGCAGAACAGGATGGCGGCGAGCATCCATAAAAGATTCTTTCTCATTTTTGTTTAGTTTTGTATATAATTATTTATAATAATTTGGGTTGTTGACAAAAGATAATTTGCAACCAAGAAAAGGATATCTTGTTTTGGGGCAATCTATCTTTAAAGGAAGTTTAGGAGAAATAAATGTTAATCGCGCTATTGGCTTTTGTCAATAGCGCGATTATAAATATTAGGTGTGCAAAGTCCAGTGATGCTACATGTCATTTAACTCCTTTAAGGCTTTTGCCTTTTTCTTTTCTGCCTTTAATTTGTCTTTTTCTGCTTTTGCAGCTTGCTTCTGGA
>CAMJLI010000052.1 GCA_946406585.1 uncultured Prevotellaceae bacterium
TTTCCATTTGCAAAGCCAATTATCGACAAAGTGATTATAAGTACCTTTTTATATTTATATATATGTTGTTTTGTGGTGGCTTCTGTCATACATTCGATATTTTTTTTTATTTTTGCACGCATTAGTCAGAGAAATCAAAAAAGCAAACCATCATCGTAAAGAGTAATATAGTTATGCAGATTATCTTAGCTTCCGCCAAAATCATGCACGACCAACTGAAGAGCGTGCCTGATGTTGCCTTGTCCGTGCCTATGTTTCAAAAAGAAGCCGTGGCTTTTGCACGTGATATGGCAGGCTATTCTGCGGAGATGATGGCCGACGTGTTGGGGTGTAGTCTGCAAATAGCCGAACAGAACAAATTACGTTTCATGCGTTTCTTCGACAAGCCAAAAGAACTGCCTGCCATCCTTGCGTATCATGGTCAGGCATACAAGCATCTTAAAGCCGAGATGTTTACTCTTGATGACTTGCTTTATTCACAAGCGCATCTGTGGATAACATCTTTTCTCTATGGCATGCTACGACCTTTGGACGGCATACTGCCTTATCGCATGGAGGGTAATGTGGAACTGCCTAATGGTGAAGGTGATAACATGTTCGGCTTCTGGAAGCACCGCCTCACTGATGTCCTCATCGAATCTGTCAAGGCTGACGATGGCATCCTTGTTCATTTGGCTACTGAAGAGTTTCAGCATCTGTTCGATTGGCAGCGTGTCATCAAGGAAGTGCACGTCGTGCAGCCATTGTTCTACGTCAGGAAAGGCAATGACTTGAAGATGCAAGCTGTTTGGGCTAAGACTTGTCGAGGTGCGATGGCACGTTTTATCATCGGGCATCGTGTTGAGAAGCCAATAGGACTCAATGACTTCAGCTATGAGGGGTTTGAACACAAACCTTCATATGATGTGAACAACCCATTGGGGGGCTTGCATAAGCAAGAATCAGATTTCCCGCTTTTTATCAGACAATAATCAAAAAATAATTGGAGAAATGACTTTAAAAGAAGCTATTGAAGCCCGTCATAGTGTAAGGGCATATAAGGAACAGCCGTTGGCAGAAGATGTTGTCAAGGTGCTTGAAGATGAGATTGAAAAGTTGAACCGTAAAGGACGGCTTCATATTCAATTGGTAAGGAATGAACCTAAGGCATTCCAAGGAACAATTGCCAAATATGGGAAGTTCCGTAATGCCAACAACTACATCGTGATGGCTGGAAAAAAGTCAGATGACCTGGATGAACGTGTAGGCTATTATGGAGAGCATTTGGTCCTTCTGGCTCAGACACTTGGATTAAACACATGTTGGGTAGGGCTCAGCTACTCGAAAGTGCCGGGAACGTACGTACTTGACGAAGGTGAGAAAATAGCCTGCTATATCGCCATCGGGTATGGTCAGACTCAGGGTGCTGGTCATAAGATTAAAACTGTCGAGCAAGTGAGCAATGCAAATGATGCCACTCCTTCTTGGTTCAAGAAGGGTGTTGAAGCTGCCTTGCTCGCTCCAACAGCTGTCAACCAACAGAAATTCTCTTTTGAATATTTGGGAACTGAAGACAAAGGTGGGCAGCGTCATAAGGTCCTTGCAAAAAAAGGCTTCTCACTGATTGGATATACTCAGATGGATTTGGGCATCGCCAAATATCATTTTGAGATTGGTGCAGGAATAGAGAACTTTGTATGGGCGTGATGCATAAGAATGTATGGCATTTAGATAAGTATTTAGGCAAGAACATAAACTGTCAGGTGGAACAAGTACATGAAATCAGTAGTGGTAAACGTATTAGGAAAAGAGTGTTGTCTTTATGTCCAACCCGCAACCAAGTATCTGCTCATTCAACCTGTGGATGAACACGACCTGGAGTTGCTGGGGCGGGAGGTCGACTTAGTTCAGACTCTGTCCGACAAACCTTTCTCTCTGGCAGCCTTTAAGATTCAAGACTGGAATAGTGAACTTACACCTTGGCCTGCTCCTCCTGTCTTTGGGAAGGTACCGTTTGGTGACAAAGCCGAAAAAACTCTTGCATTTGTTACAGGACGTTTCATTCCTATGTTGAAAGAAATGGGTGCAGATGTGTCTCATTGTCTGCTCGGAGGGTATTCTCTTGCTGGCTTGTTTGCACTTTGGGCAACATATCAGACTGACGAGTTTGAAGGGATAGTTGCTGCCTCGCCATCCGTCTGGTTTCCCCATTGGCTTGACTATGCTTTGGCAAACAAACCCCAGGCGAGTTCTATCTATCTCAGTTTGGGTGACAAGGAAGAGAAGACAAGGAACCCTGTTATGGCTCAAGTGGGAAATTGCATTCGTAAGCAGAATGAATTGCTGCGGGAACAGGGAGTGAACGCCGTACTTGAATGGAACGTAGGTAATCACTTTGTTGATTCCGAGAAACGAATGGCAAAGGGCTTTGCATGGTTGCTGAATAACATAGATTAAATAATGGCCGATTAGGGTAAATCCTTAATCGGCCATTAATTCTTCATTCCTCTTTTCGGTCTAATAACCGATTTTGCTTATATGTCTATGTCCTTTGTGGCCTTTCCGCCGGCATTCTGGAAAGAAAACACCAGTTTCTCTTTGGGCAATCCCTTTAATGACAGTTTGAATTCCTTCTTTCCACCAATGTTGTAAGTTTTGACGGTCTTTCCAGAGAAACTGACCACATCAACCTTTTCCACCGGTTCTGATGCTGAGACTGTAAGTGCCATTCCTGCTCTCTTGGTCTCAACGACAAGGCTCGATGTTGCTGTTCCTACCTTGTCAAGACAGGCAGCTGACAATTTCTGCCGGCAGATTTCAGCCAATTGTGGGTTCGTTGCCTCCAGGTAGCGTAGGGCATAGTGGCGTCCCAGCATGCGGTAACCCTCGCTGCTGAAATGGAGATTGTCGTCGCTTGGCATGCATCCTTCGGAAGACACAACATAAGTGTTTGGATAGTGGTTGGCAATGTCATTGATTGTAGGATTGGCATGACCACAGATGCCTCCGTATTCTCCACGAACCACTTCGCCAACAAGCAGAGGGACTGCAGTAGAGTCAAAACGTAGTTCCTGCTGCAGGTCGCGGTATATCTTTCTCAGCGTCTTGCGCCATTGGTCGTTGTATGCATCCGTCTCGCCCTGATGTAGAAGGATGCCCTTGATTACTCCGTCCTTGGCGGCTGTCTTGGCCATCGTCAGCAACCGCTCGTAGGGGTCTCGTCCATATTGGTCGAGGATTCCGTTCATCCAGTCACGTTCCTCTTTCGCTATAAGAGGCTTGTTCTGATCTTTGTCGAAGAAAGTGATGGGGCAGCCTTCCACGGCAACCGACACAATGCCGATTCGTATGTTTTCGGGTACAACATCAAGAAGAGTGCGTCCGAACCAGTCGGCAGGACCAAGGTGGGCATCTGCACGACAGAGTGGGGGAACTGCCTTGCGCCATGTGCCTAACTTGCGGTCGGCTCCATCGGTGGTAGCCATACTGAGATAACGGTCGTTCACCATCAGGTCTTGCTGCTCGATTGGTGCCTGACCCGCCATGTTCGACTGTCCGAAGCAAAGGAAAATCCAGAAATTCTGGTCTTGTGCATGTAGTTGAATCATTGTCATAACTGTTGCCAATAGAATGATTAGCTTTCTCATTGTTACATTATTGTTATAGTGTGTTCTATATTAGTAGTTTTGCAGCTCTGGCGGATTTGCAAATCCGACAGCATCCATGTCTCTTAAATCATCACCTGATAATGGCTTTCACGTTAGTCACCATGTCCTTGTGCTTTTCGTCTGGCTCTGTGAGTGTGGATGTAAGTTTGATGCTGCCTGCTTTGTCCTTGGTGGAGAAGGTGCCAGTATAGATGATGTCGCTGTTTTGGTAAAGTGTGGCTTCCACGATGACTTTATAGTTACCCTTGGGAACGGCCTTGCCTTGCTGGTCGGTGAAGTTCCAAGTAAAAGTCTGAGAACCACTTGCTTGAGGTGTGGCTCCTGTTATGGCATCCAACTGTTGGTCGGTTTGTTCGGCGGCTTTTGCTGCTTTTACCCATGTAGGCACGCAGTTAGGACGTTTGACATAACCGCGCATGGGTTCCTCACCAGGACGGGTGCGCCCCTTGGTAGTGTACGACGTGACGAAGAGCGTCTTGACAACTTCTCCCTTCTCATTCTCAATCCACACGGCATATTGGTTGGAACCAGGACCTGCCTGACGCTGATAGTCGAACGATACTTCAAGGGTCTTGGCTTTTTGAGTTGCTTGTCCCTTTTTGCTCTGAACCATTGCAGGCATTGCCAGCAGCATGGCTGCGAAGATGGCAATGAATAACTTTTTTTGTCTCATAATTGTTTTCTTTTGTCGGGCTTTGATGTAAACTATCATATAATGTGAGGGCAAATATAGCTAATTTCCTTGAATTTGATTAATTTTGCATACAGTTTTAAGCAAGTGTTCGTAAATAGTAGATGGTATTTGCATATAATTACAGATGAATAGAAGAAATTTCATTAAGAAGACGGCGTTGGCAACGGCAGGAGCTGTTGTTGCCACACCAGTTTCTGCAATGGTGAAAAAGGTTGAGTCTGCAGGACTAATGGAAGACAATGACGAACAGACACAAAAGGAATCGCCAAATGGAAAAGTGATAAAAGTCTTGTTGGTCAATGGCAGTCCTAGACCTGACGGCAATACATTTTGTTGTCTGAAAGAGATTGAGGCGCAATTGCAGAAGTATGGCGTAGAGTCTGAAATAGTCCAGATTGGCCGAAAGCCTGTCCGCATGTGTATCAACTGTGGTGGTTGCCGAGAGAACGGAGGAGAAGGGTGTGTTTTTGATGATGACCTCTGCAGTGTCATCACGAATAAAATGAAAGATGCCGATGCGCTTGTTGTGGGCACTCCTGTGTATTATGGACAGCCTAACGGTGGCATCCTGTCGCTCATGCAGCGTCTGTTTTTCTCAGCGGGACATCTGGTGCAAAACAAGCCTGCTGCAGCCCTGGCTGTCTGCCGTCGTGGTGGCGCAACGGCAACACTACAGACAATGAACATGATGTTTGAGATGATGAACATGCCTGTGGTGACTTCTCAGTATTGGAACATCGCTTACGGGGCTGGCAAGGGCGAGGTGAAGCTCGATACAGAGGGTATGCAGACCATGCGCACCTTGGCTACGAACATGGCTTTCCTGCTGAAGAAAATCCATGCAGACGGCGACTCTGCTCCAAAACGTGACGAGAGGCCCTCTTTCATGAATTTCATCAGGTAAGCCAAGACAAATTGTGGCAGAGCACTCCCTGAAACGTCAGTTGAAAATTCTTGCCATCCCGGTGTTCATCGAGATGGCGCTGGTGATGTTGCTCGGTGCGGTGGATACAGTGATGTTGAGCCGCTATAGCGACAACAGCGTGGCAGCAGTGGGACTGGACAACCAGCTGATGTCACTTGTTTTCCTTGTTTATCAGTTCTTCTCGATGGGTGCTGCCATCCTTTGTGCTCAGTACATAGGGGCTGGGCTCCGCAAGCGACTGGTGCAGGTGGTGGGAATGGCATTGGTGGTGAACCTGATGCTTGGACTGACGGTCAGTGTCTTGCTTTTCTTCTACGCTGAGGGGCTGTTGCAGTTGATGGGACTGCGGCCGGAACTGATGGGTGACGGCTTGGTGTATCTTCGGCTGACGGGTGTGCTTTCGTTCTTTCAAGCTCTGTCGCTTACGTTCTCTGCCTCTCTGCGCAGTGCAGACAAGGTGATATGGCCAATGGTGGTCACGGGCATTGTCAACGTACTTAACATCTTGGGTAACTATGCCCTTATCTTTGGACATTGGGGGTGCCCGCAAATGGGTGTCGAGGGGGCTGCCATCGCTACTGCTGCAAGTCGTGCTGTTGCCATGGTCTTGCTTGCTGCCATCCACTTCAAGGTACACATACCCCGTTTCCCTTTAAGCTATTTCCGGCCTGTCCCATGGAAAGAATTGAAGAACCTCCTGCATATCGGAATCCCTGCCATGAGCGAGAACATCAGTTATTGTCTTTCGCAGGTGGTCATCACGTATTTCATCAACCAAATCAGTAATGAGGCCTTGGCCACGAGAACTTATTGCCACAACATGATAATGTTCGTCTATCTTTTCTGCATCAGCATAACGCAGGGCGGTGACATACTCGTGGGGCATCTCGTAGGACAGCGGCGACATCAGGCTGCTTATGTCTTGGGTAACTATTTCTTTCGTTGGTCGATGATTATCACACTCACAGGGTCGGCACTTCTCGCACTCTCAGGACGCGCAATCATCAGCGCCTTTACCGACAACCAGGAAATAATCGCCATGGGCGTGTGGGTACTTGTGGTCGACTGGTTCCTGGAGATTGGGCGTACATCCAATATCTTTGCCGTAGGGACACTGAGGGCAACTGGTGATGCCATATATCCGGTCGTCATTGCCATAATCTTCAATTGGAGCATCGCTGTCGGACTTAGTTATGTCATCGGCATAACCCTCGGTTTCGGACTTGTTGGCATGTGGGTGGGATTTGCCCTCGATGAGAACATACGTGGTGTTATACTTATGCGTCGATGGCAATCTGGAAAGTGGCGTGACAAGGGATTTGTGAAAGAAAAAGAAATTGCAATCTGAATATTACTTATGACATTACCTAAATTCATTATCACCATGGATGGCCATTTGCGCATGGGAATGGTCAATCAGCACAAAGACCTGCTAAAACCAGGCGATCAGTGTATTGGTGGTGGTTACTACACATTCGACTTTGTGTCTAACAGAATCATACTCGACAGAAGTTCCTATGATTTCGGAAAACCTCGATGGCATTTGTTGGATACGCTGAAGATGCCTTCTACCTATAAAGGGCTTAGGCTCGTTTATGTTTATGACGACGGATTCCACGATGACTTTAATGTCAGCGAGGAATTGAAAGTTGAATATTATGACTGAAAAACAGATAACAGCAACCAATGCTGACGAACAGATAAGGCAACTCTATGAGACTGCATTTCCTGAGGACGAGCAGATTCCTTGGGATGACTTGATGCGCCTCGTTGATGATATGCCGCTGGCGTTCACTGCATATTACAATGATGATGCTTTCGTTGGCTTCACTATATTATATCCTCGTAAGTCATATCACTGGTTCTGGTACTTTGCCGTGCGTGAAGACTTGCGAGGCAAAGGCTATGGCCAGCAGATACTTGCCCAATTGTTGGAACGCTACAAAGGCATGAATATGGTTTTGGACATGGAGAGTACGACGCAAAAGTGTGAGAACATCGACCAACGCAAGCGACGCCATGCCTTCTATCTACGCAACGGGTTTCGCGACACTAATGTCTATCGGTCCTACAACGACATCACCATGACAATAATGATGATAGGAGATGGCTCTTTCACCTTGAATGATTGGGATGAGATAGTCGGCGAACTGAAAAGGTTCTGGTGGCCGGAAGACATCAAGGAAAAAGGCGTTTGAGGATAGTATTTTCTGCATTATCATATTTGTTTTCGACTATTTTTAACTATCTTTGCCGTTGGGAAAGATGTAATCAATACATCGTGCCAATTTTAACTTTGTGACGAGGAAAATGAACAGGAAGAAGGATCCAATGGGCAGGGCCATTGCAGAATATCACCAAACAGGCAAGGCAGACCGCCTTAGGGTGTTCTCACCAGTGTTTGAGGAGGACGAGATACCCCTGCAAACGCTTTTCCGTAAGTATGAGGATATGCCTGAGATTGAACGGACGGCTCTCGACATGGCAAAAGGAAAAACTCTTGACGTGGGGGCTGGTGCCGGCTGCCATTCCCTTGTCCTTCAGGAAAAAGGCATTGATGTTACAGCTATAGACATTTCCCCTCTGTCTGTTGAGACCATGAAGCAACGTGGAGTTAGGAATGTCAAAGAACAGGACTTCTTCGCTTTGGAAGGACAATTCGATACCATACTTATGCTGATGAACGGCATAGGAATAGTAGGGACTTTGGAACGGCTGCCGTTTTTCTTCCGTCTCCTTGACAAGATACTGGCTCCTGGAGGTCAGCTGTTGTGTGATTCTTCGGATATTAGTTATGTTTTCATGGACGAAGAGGGCATGATTGATATTTCAAAAGAGATGGCTTATTATGGTGAACACAACTTTTGGATGCAATACAAGGACACCATCGGTGACCCTTTTGATTGGCTCTATATAGATGCTGATACCCTGAGACACAAGGTTGAAAGGTCTGGATACGCCCTTGAAGTGGTGGCTGAGGGTGAACATTTCGATTACTTGGCAAGAATTACAAAAAGATAATATTTATGAAGAGTTTCAAATCCACAGCGTGGCTATTGCCACAGCCGGTGCTGATTATCGGCACTTATGATATAGATGGTAAACCCAATGCAATGAATGCAGCATGGGGTGGACAGTGGGATATGCATGAAATCATCATATCGCTTGGCTCACATTCCACTACGGACAATCTGGCGGTTAATCCTGAGTTCACGGTTGCCTTTGCTACTGCAGGGACTATTGTGGCATCTGATTATGTTGGCATCGTCAGTGGCAGGAATACACCCGACAAGATGGAGAAGACGGGATGGACAATGGAAAAGGCTCCCAATGTGAATGCACCTCTCTTCAAGGATTTTCCCATGACTCTTGAATGTAGGGTGAAGCAGAAGATAGACGAGAGCGAGACTGGATACTATCTCGTGGCAGAAATCGTGAACATCCTCTGTGATGAAAGGTATCTCGCTGAGGATGGCAAACCTGATGTGGAGAAAATGGAACTGATTACCTTTGACCCTGTTCACCATACCTACATCCAACTTGGAAGGACTGTTGGCAAAGCATTTGCTGATGGAAAGCAACTGAAATGAAACTGACAAAACGGGAAAAGCAGTTGATGTAGGTATGAATCCTGTAGCCATCCGACTTCTCAACCAACAGCTTGTGGCACCTCTGTTCAACGACCCTGCTGAGCTTGTCGATCACATGGGGGCCATGCAGGCGCAGGAATATCGCATGATGCGATGGGCTGTGGAGATGCGCACTCGCAAACCTTCACACAAGGCGTTTAAGGATGCTTTCGATAGTGGTCGAATCATCCGCCTTCATTTGATGCGGGGTACTTGGCAGTTGGTGTCTGCCAATGACTATTGGGCAATGGTCGACCTTTTTGCACCAAAAGCCATTTCTGTGACCAAGGGCTGGATGAGCAGCAACAAGATTAGCATACCCGACGAGGAAATGATGCTTGTCAGGGATATCCTAGCGCAGACCGCTGCTGACATGCATAGCGCGACAAAAGAGGACTTTGTCAACGTATTGGCAGAGAAAGATATCAGGATGGACGACCATAGGCTGTCGTATCACATCCGCATGGCGGAATTGTCTGGGATGCTCTGTAGCGGAGATCTTTTACCTGCAAAAGCGTCTTACGCACTAACAGAAAACAAGGTGCGGCAGAAAGCGAATAGGGACAGAGATGAAGCATTGATGCATTTCACTTGTAAATACTTCAGGAGCCGTCAACCTGCAACATTGGAGGATTTTGTCTGGTGGTCGGGACTTAATATCAGCGACTGTCGGAAAGGCATTTCTCTTATGGGTGACGCCATTCATGTGGTGAAATGGAAGGGTAGGGAGTTCTTCATGACTGATGACTGCCGGACAAGAGGTTTCAGAAAAGGAAAGTTCTTGCTGATCCCCCCTTACGATGAATACCTCATAGGCTATAAGTCTCGTGACATTGTGTTGCCACCAGAGCATCGTCATCGTGCCCACAACAATAGTGGCATCTTCCAGCCCATCATTGCTCACGATGGCATTATCTGCGGCAATTGGTCTCCTTTTCGCAAAGACTGTCAAGTGGATTTCTTCAATGACAAATATACAATGGAAGATGTGATGGAGGCTTGGAATTCCTATGCAAAATATAGGTGGTAATACAGACATGGTTTCTTATTCCATTAGTGCCTCTTGGTCAGGAATCATTTCCAGCATGTCGTATGATGTTTTTTTGTCTTTTCGCTTTTTGGATGATGTGGTTTTATTGTGATTATGGAATGAATCATTATTCATATACCTTTTTCCAATTGAAAACACGATAAAAGAAGGGACGGTAATAGTCGGCACTTCCTGGTTCGTTGAAGTTCCACCAGAAGTCATCAGGGTCGCTGTTGGTGGAAAATACCAACTCACCCTCGCGTGAGAGGGCAGGGTGCAGGTTCACCATATAGAGCCAGTGGTATTTCTGAGACCCTATCTTGTCTAAATGGTCGGGGAGTCGGAAGAGCAGTCGCTTTTCTGAAAAAGGACCATATGGTGTGCGTGAACGATAGATGTATACCTCGGTGGAGAAAAAAGGAGCCTGGGAAGTGAGGTAGTAATAGTCACCTTCGCGAAACACCCACGGCAGATGACAGGCATCATCCGATGAGGCCATGATGTTGGCACGTTTCATCTCCGCATCCGTAGGATATTCATCTTGCCACAACCATTTGCCGTCAGTATTCTTTACATAATATTGCCAACGGCTGTAGAGGCTGTTTGTGGCTGTGCGTGCCACAAGGACATTGAAGTTGTCGGTGCCATAGAGATAAAGATGTCCATCCGATGCCTCGTCGCAAATTGTGGAGCCATAGGATACATGATTGCCGTTCACATCATGAAGCACGCTCTCACGATAAAGATAGTCGCCTGGTTGTGGTAGGTAGTCGGGGATTGTATCGAGATACCTACCTCTTGGAATGTTGCCATTGAGGGAATAGGTGGCAAGGGCTGTGCCTATATTCTGCAGAGCCTTTGACTCTACAGCAATCCACACCATTTGCAATTTACCATCGCAGATGACACCATCGCCCGACCAATACACTTTTTCCTCATCTATGTCGCCAGCCTCTATCTCTGCAACTGTCTTGTTGCCCTGTGGATGACGCAGGTGTGTGCGCGCATGAAAATAACGGTCTTGAGAAGGATGGAGCCAATTGACGTAGTCGGCAAGCCATACGAGGTCTTTCTCCGTTTCGCCCAAGACTCCGTCATGGGCACGTTGCACCATGATGCTGTTGCGTGGGAAGTTGCAACTGCCACGTGAGCGGTCCGCAGCATTCACTATTCCATAAAAACTGTCGTTGAACGTCCACAGCACATCACCGTTTGGAAGACCTACTGTGAGTACGCCATCACCGCCGTTCCAACCGCGAATACGGGTGAAAAGGTTGTTGTATTTCAAGTCGCGGTAGGCTCTGACTCCTTTATGAGTGGTGCTTGATGGCA